>NZ_JAAHHM010000115.1:0-20518 GCF_010692445.1 Moorena sp. SIO3E8
GAAGGTTGAAGGTTGAAGGTTGGGGGGTTGTTGGCCTTTGGCCTTCCCGTAGGGTAGGTTGGGGGGTTGAAGGTTGAAGGTTGGCTGGTTGAAGGTTGGCTGGTTGGAGGTTGGGGGGTTGGAGGTTGGGGGGTTGGAGGTTGGGGGGTTGGAGGTTGGGGGGTTGGAGGTTATGGTTAACCTGAGAATTGCCTAATTCATTCGCGTAGCGTGGCCTTGTGGCCAAAGTGTTCTGCTCAAGCAACGGTTTCATCAGGTTGCCCTTGAGTACCCACATTTTACCAGGATGCTGCTGGCATTTCTCTACTGCCCGTAAGGAGTCTACTTGATCAGCTTGAGCCAAAAAGGCGTGCCAAGCTCGTTGAATGGTCTGTGGTTGGCGACAAGGACTGGTTGGTCGCAGGATGCTGAAGCAATCAAATTCTCGCCCAAGATTATTCAAACGCCTCAGGGTGTAATCAATCCACTCAATATCTGGTGATTTGTCGCTAGCATACTCTGGCGGGCGCAAAAATGGTACCTCAGCGTTATAGTAACGAGCAATTTCCGCCACCTCCTCTGAGTCAGTGGAAACAATCACTGCTGAGAACACTTGGCTTTGGGTTGCAGCAGCAATAGTATAAGCAATTAACGGATGCCCTTTCAAAGGACGAATATTTTTACCAGGTACTCGTTTAGAACCAGCCCGGGCTGGAATCAGGGCAACTACTGTCGGAGTTTTATAATCCACCAATTTTACTGATCTTAGACAATAATCTTGCTGGCAAATTTTTGTTCACCACTTTATAGTTTACAGAAATAGGGAATCGGGAATCGGGAATCGGGAGTCGGGAGTAGAACGGGCATCTTGCCCGTTACAATTTTACAAGTAATTTTTGGTTTTATAATAACTCAGAATTGCAGTTAGTTATCTATTAGTAATTTCTAGGGTTTAATCCTTGTCAATATTGACAAGGATAGTGTATAATTATAGATGGTTAACTCAATTACTTTAAGTACAAATTACTGGGTTTTATGAAGTAGGGATTAGGGAGTAATAATTGCTCCTTGCTACTGTGAAATAAATCCCACAGCATTTCCTTAATAAGGGAAGAAACTTGTTCGCGTAGCGTGGCCTTTTGGCCAAGGTAAATCATCTGGGAAATCATAAGTAGTAAAAAACCGTTCTAATAGAGCAATGGTAAAAATTAACCGTCACAGCGTGTAATCGCAAATCACACCATAAAAATCACACTATAAACAGAATCTGCACTAGTTTAATCAGAATGATAGCGGTGATAATACTTAGGATTTACACAGAATTTTGACCCTATTACCTGTTCCCTATTACCTAAAATCAAAAACGTACTTCAAGCAATTGATAACTGCTATCGTAAACATTCTATTGCAGCAAAGCAAATGACAAACTCAGACCAGTTTGATACCCGTTTCAACCTTTTACTAACTGCCCTCGAGCGGATCACCCAACAGATTGAACAGCTCGGTCACAGAACCGATTCTAATGCTCGTGCTATCGATCAAACCAACCAAAAGATTGAACAGCTCGGTCACAGGATCGATTCTAATGCTCGTGCCATTGAAGCTCTAACCAATACTGTCCATGAGTTCAAACGAGATCGCGCTCAAGCATACTCTTTGATGGCAGATTTAGCTCAAAATCAATCCCGAATGTATGGCATGATGGCCAACTTAGATGAGCGACAGGAACAACTTTCTAACCGACAGGGTGAGATTGTGGAAATTATGAAGTTACTGGCTAAATCTAATTAGGATGCGCGAACCACTAGCCTAAGCATTTAGCTATCAGTTATCAGCTATCAGCTTTTGAATAAGCGATGCAGCGCGGTCTTGGGGAGGCAGCGCGGTCTTGGGGGTCTCCCCCATGAGCGACTGCCGTGGTTTCCCCCACTCGCTATTGCATCAAGACAACAGGTAAGCATTTGTTTAATCTGAGTTACGGAAAGCTGTTTGCGTAGCGTGAGCCATTCCCGTAGCGTGGCCTTTGGCTGACCGCTGACCCCTGACTGCTGACTGCTGACTGCTGATAGCTCTTGAAAAAACACTAAACACTGTTGCAGCAAATGACAAACTCAGACCAGTTTGATACCCGTTTCAACCTTTTACTAACTGCGATCGAGCAGATTAGCCAACAGATTGAACAGCTTCGTCAAAGAACGGATTCTAATGCTCGTGCCATTGAAGCCTTAACTGATACTGTTCATGAGTTCAAACGGGATCGCTCTCAACTGTATTCTGTGATGGCTAATTTAGCACAATCTCAGTCTAATTTATTTCAATCTCAGGCTAATTTAGCGGACAGTCAATCCCGAATGTATGGCGTGATGGAAAACTTAGATCAACGACAGGAACAACTTTCTCAGGGACATGAACAACTTTCCCAGCGACAGGAACAACTGTCTAACCGACAAGGGGAGATTGTAGAAATTCTGAAGTTATTGACTCAATCTAATTAGGATGCGCGAACCACTAGCCGTCAGCTATCAGTGATCAGCTATCAGCCTATGGGCTATCAGCCTATGGGCTACAGATGGTGCTACTGTTCGCGCAGCATGCCCGTAGCGCAATTGGTGCTTTTGAAGAAAATAAGCTGACGGCTGACCGCTGACTGCTGATAGCTTACAGATCTTGAGAAAACACTAAACACTCTTGCAGCAAATGACAAACTCAGACCAGTTTGATACCCGTTTCAACCGTTTACTAACTGCCATTGAGCGCATCGACCAACAGATTGAACAGCTTGGTCACAGGATCGATGCTGTTACCCAACAGATTGAACAGCTCGGTCACAGAACTGATTCTAATGCTCGTGCTATCGAAGCTCTAACCGATACTGTTAGTGAATTGAAACGCGATCGCTCTCGACTGTATTCTGTGATGGCCGATTTAGCACAATCTCAGTCTAATTTAGCTCAAAGTCAATCCCGAGTGTATGGCATGATGGAAAACTTAGATGAGCGACAGGAACAACTTTCTAACCGACAGGGGGAGATTGTAGAAATTCTGAAATTATTGACTAAATCTCAAGCAGGGTAAATCTAAGCTATCAGCTATCAGTGGTCAGCGGTCAGCTGACTACTGATAGCTTAAGCAAAAGAAGGGAGATTTATATCAATTGTTTTGGTTACCTTCTAGTAAACTATCCAGCTTATTTTCAATGGTGTTAAGTTTCCTGAGAATAGTGGGACGGTCATCATCGATAGCTGTTAACATCCGAGTCAATCCTTCCTCAACTCTAGTCACTCTATTGACAACTTCTTCCATGGTCTGAATTCTCTCTCCATGGTCATTAGCAATAGCTTCTACAGAACGGGCTAATGACTCCACCACTGCTTCAACATTTTCAATGGTATGAATTCTCTGTTGATGGTCGTTAGTAATAGCTAGTACAGAACGGGCTAATGACTCCACCACTGCTTCAATCCGGTCTAATCTATCGTTGTTGTTACTCACTATTATCTAGTATATCAATAACTACAAACAATAATAGTCTAGCATTTTTTGTAGTTATTGGGTAAAATAATTGCCGCTTTTTACATTCAAAAAAATGCCTTTATAATCGATTAATTATTGCTAGCATGCCTATTGCTAGCATGCCTGCTGATAACTGATAACTGATAGCTGAATGCTTATACACAACATGATTATCCGAGATGCAGAAATAAGGGATCGTGAGAGCGTGCGCTCCTTACATATGTCGGCCTTTCCGATCGGAGAGGGTGATCTTGTGGCAGGTCTCGCTGATGACCTCATCTCCAATATTACCGAGCCATGTACCCTATCATTGGTAGCGGTCGATGACAATGAAATAATTGGAAATATTGCATATAGTCCTGTATTTATTTCCGAAAAACCAGATTTCCATGGGTATATTCTGGCACCACTGGCTGTTAAGCCAGAATGCCAACGTAATGGTGTGGGGAGTCAACTAGTTGATGCTGGGCTTAAGCGATTGCGTAGTATGAATGTGACTATTGTCTTCGTGTATGGTGATCCTAGGTATTATGAAAGATTTGGCTTTAAAGCAGAGTTGGCAACACATTTCATTACTCCATATCCATTGGAGTGGCCTTTTGGTTGGCAGGCGCTGCTACTTGGGGAGATAGAGGAGCCAGATGCTGCTGTGAATATCAAATGCGTAAAGTCTTTAAACAATCCTAAACTATGGTGATAGATTGCTAGGATTGCTATAAAACTTTCAATTAGGCTTTTAAAGCCTAGTATTATCCTTAGTTTGAGCCATAGATTTACCAAATTAGGATCTTCCCAATATATTCTTCAAGTTACCGGAAATAGTGCGGCTTAAGCGATGTTCCTCTCCCAACTTCTTAACAGCAATCTGTAGAGCCTTTCGGTAGAGGCGTTTAGCTTCTTGGTAGCGATTCTGGCTTTTGTACAATAGTGCCAGGTTGTTGAGGTTGGTGGCCACAACTGGGTGTTCTTCACCCAGCAGACCTTGCCATATCTCTAAGGCTTGCTGGTACCGGGTTTCCGCTTCTTGGTACCGCCCCTGCCTCTCATATAGTCCTGCCAGGTTGTTGAGGCTGCTGGCCACATCTAGGTGTTCTTCACCCAGCAGGCGTTTCCTCATCTCTAAAGCTTTCAGGTACCGGGGTTCCGCTTCTTCGTAGCGTTCCTGGGTATCGTACAGTCCGGCCAGGTTGTGGAGGCTGGTGGCCACATCCGGGTGGTTTTGACCCAGCAGGCGTTTCCTCATCTCTAAGGCTTGCAGGTAAAGGTGTTCCGCTTCTTCGTAGTGCCCCTGGTTTTCGTACACTAAAGCCAGGTTGTTGAGGGTGCTTGCCACATCAGGGTGTTGTTGACCCAGCAGGCGTTTCCTCATCTCTAAGGCTTGCAGGTAAAGGTGTTCCGCTTCTTCGTAGCGCCCCTGGTTCTCGTAGAGTGCGGCTAGGTTGTGGCGGCTTTGTGCCACATCTGGGTGTTCTTCACCCAAGCGCTCTCTAACCGTTGATAAGCAATGCTGATACCAAGGCAAGGCTTGTTCGTAAGCCCCTTGACCATAGTAAAAGCGCGCTAAGCCCACAAAAGGCCAGATTAAATCTTCGTCATTTAAGTAATCGTTTTGGTTAGTGGCAACTTCCACCAGGTGAGGGATAGCAGAGGTAATTTCTATAATTTCGGACTGAGTTGGGGTCTCAGGAATCTCCTTTGCTATTGCTACGATAGCTGAACAAAAGCCCCGTTTTAGGTTTTCAATATCAGCTAATTGTTCCCGCTTGATACTCAAAAATTCTCTAATCCGTTCCTGAATTTGGTAGGTATTATCATCCAACTTCTGTAGTAAATACTTTTGAACTAAGATATCACGATTAACGACCAAATCAAATTCCAAGCTAGCAGCTGCAGCAGCCTGGGATACTAATGACCATGGAATAGGAGCCAAGGCAAACAAACTCAGGAGAGCAGCCATGGTTTGAGCTGAAGACTCTAAAGAATCCCAATTGAGTTCCAGCAAAACATCTGTACCAGAGTCACCTTCCTGAGATTGCTCCTCCTGTAGGTCTGAGCGGTGTGCCGCTATAGTGTATAATCCCAGGGGTATACAGCCAACGAATTGACAGAATTGTTTAGCAAATTCTAACTGTTTTTGAACCCAGTTTTTCCCTAATAACTTTACTAATAATTCTATAGAAGCAGTTAGTGGTAATCCCCCCAGAGGAATTGACGGATAGGGTAACTGTGAGCTACGTGTAGTAATTAATACCCTGAATCGAGAACCCATGGGCGGTAAGTAGTCTTTGATTTGCTCGATATCAGTGACATTATCGAAAACTAATAAAACCTTACCTGGTTGCCACTTTTTCCAGCAAGAAAGAAGTTGGTAATCAATGGTTAGGTTTTCAGGAATATTAAAACCAGGAAAATCATTCACAGATGCAAATCCCGAGAGCTGGGTTACGATATCCACTCCCTGGAGATTTAACCAACAACAGCCACCGGGATAATCTTCTAATTTGTACCAAGAGTATCGAATGGCTAGTTCTGTTTTCCCTACTCCCCCCTTACCGGTGCGATCAGTAATTGCTACAATATCATTTTGCTGCAATAGCTGATCTAACTCTTCCAGTGGCTGCTCTCTATCCACAAACTTACAGGCTTGACTAGTAGGTATATTGTGGGCGATCTCAAAGGGATTAGGATGATCAACATCGATATCACCATCCCAACTGCGACGATAAAAATAGGTTGGTAGTTGTTTTTCATTTAAACTAGCAAATTGTTGCTTAACGTGATTAGCAACTACTTCCATATCTGGTAGCCAGTCATGGTGCTCCAACGCTTTTCTTACGGCTTCGGAAAAGTATCCCGTTTTTGCGGAGGAGTTAACTTTTGCTGTCTCCCCTTCTCTAGTAGCCAGTAAGACAAACTGTTGACTGTTTTTCCTAGGTTTACCACTAGGAAACTGTTTCCCTCCCAAATTAGTTGGTCGCCCGTTTGACTCTAAAAGATAATTGGCACAAGCATCGACTATACAAATATGATGGGGAATCCGAAAGGAATCTGACCCCAAAAGCAGTAACAGGGAATGTAAATCTAGATTCTGCCAATTCGTTTTACTAGCATCAGCACAAAGTAGCCTGCGATTTCGCTCCGAAGTAATTAAACCATGACCAACCCAAAATATAAAGAGTAAATCTCCTGTTTGTTGGGATAGGTCATTGGTAATGATATCAACTAGATTATGCTCCGTTGCTGACTTTGACGTTATCTCAAAGTTATTAACCAGTTCACTATTTTCAGATAACGGAGACAAACACAGCCTGATATTATCTGTTGGCACTTCTTGTGATAACAACCAATTAGCAAACTTGATAGCATCATGAACGGGACCATTAACATTCCAGTTTGTTGCTTGATAGTTTTCGATACCGACAATCAACCCATAGGTTTTTTCTGGCTTAGCAGTAATAGTCATGGTAATCGTGGGATAATTGCCTTCCAAGTAGCAGGGTTTGTCCAATAAGCGCTATGAGCTTGGGGAAAGGGTTGTTTACTATCCACCAAAACATCCTGGACTTTATTAGGGAATAGAGTAGCACCAATGTAACTAAGGAAATCGCGTAAATCATAAATATTCAACCACTCCGGAAAAAAGTCGGGCAGAGGTTGACCAAATTCTAAGCTAGATAAGGCATTAATTTCGTATAAAAAGGGAGCTTGAGAACCCACGGTAATTAGTAATTCTACTTGTTTTATTGGTTGCATCACTAATAAATCAACACAAGCAATCCCTCCTAAACTATGAGCTAATATAACAACTGGTGGTTCAGCGTCTTCTATGGTTTTCTGGAGAAAATCACGTATTTTCTGGCCGCGACTTTGATAAAGTATAATGTCACCAGGTGTAGGAGTATTTGCTTCAGTAATTGCACCCCTTTTATTCCTTACCCAAGCTGTGGCTGGACCCGCCAATAAGGAAAGTGGTTTCTGGAGCCAGTCACCCAATCCCAAGTCTTCCTCCTTACCCAAAGCATCACTGAGTGATTTCACGAGTTGATCACGCAATTCCGGATTAGGAAAGATAAAGCCATGGTGATCGTGCTGCTGAGAGTCAAACATTGCCTGAGCAATAATTGCTCTTGCGATAGTATCATAACAGTCACTATCTGAATCAGAGACTTGGTTTAATACTTCTTGATAAACAGCACTACTCGTAACATGGCGTCGTGCCTGATCAAACACTTCTGCTATGCCAGCTGCTTGTAATTTTTCTTGCAATTCTCCACTAGGAATTAAATCCAGCAACCGGTCATGTAATTGATCACCTGGTTGCTCTCCAAAGGGATTACTATCAGCATTAGCGCTAGGTTGTAAAGACAACAATCCCAACTCATAAAGGGGATTGCGATATAACTGCTCCCAAAGAATAATCTCTTGCTCTTCTTCCTCTCCCTGATCCAGAGCTAAGCTGGCATCAAACAACGGTATCGATGCCCCTTTAGCATTGAGCTTACTCCCAAATTGCTCACCCCAACAACAAGGAACAACGGTAATATCCGGACGTTGTTCAGTGACAAAACCCTCAACTATCTTAAAAGTTTGCTCATAGGCAGCTTGCCTAACCCCTGTGCCATGGACAAATACTAGAGTTGTCATAGTTGAGAAGTATGGAAGATAGTTTATCAATAGGTTTTATCTATTTTACCCATAAAACCAGATATTTAGTTCAGTAACTTTACTTCTGTTAACCAAATCTTGTTTTAAGAGCCTCAAGAATTACCACGGTCATGGTTCCACCAGCTAGTTGGGCTTCAGCTGCTCTATAGCTTTTACAAATAAGATGTAAACTTATTAGGTCTTTTTTTATTGTCCAATAAAACTCTGAATCTCTTTTCCAGATTGCCTTTTGCCTATTGATTGTTGCCTTGTTCTGCAAGAGATTTGTTTACGAATCAAATATAGAGCGTTTCTCACAGTTATGAGGTACAGTCTTCTTTGACGTTAATTCCCTGTTAGGTGCGCTTTCCGCATTAAGAATTAAATTCGCCACGGGTCGCACCTCTTGATGCAGCGCATCGCTACTCTCTACTCCCTACTCCCTACTCCCTACTCCCTACTCCCTAAAACCCAAGACTTTATACCTCACCCAATGAATAATTCCTATAAATAAAAAAAACCCGGTCAAGTTTGGTTTAACCCCAATGCTTGACCGAATTCTATTGTGTAAACGTAATTGAGTACAGCTTAGCTGTCATCAAATCCAAACAAAAACTGAATCAAGGAATCCATTCTTATCAAGTTACTCAGTAACTGCTTTCCAGCAAGTACATCCTAACTCTGTTTACATTATACTCCTCCACAAAATAACTTGCAAAAAATAACCTCCACAATTCCTGGCCGCCAGGGCGGCAAACCCTGGCAAACCCCTATCCTAGTCTAAGTACAAATACCGAATCAAAGTGGTCATAACCTCACCAGGATTTTCCGTAGGCTCCGGAGTGCTCCACTCATCAGGATAGGCGTATTTAAGGGCATAAATGGCATAAATAGTATGGCGAACTTGTTTAGGAGAACCGATCAAGATGTGCTTGACTTTCTTAGGTTTGCGACCTTGATTGTCAGGGTTCTGATTTTCATCGGAGTTGGGGTTAATGTTTTTGGTCATGACTAGTTTTTGTTTGAAAAGCTTTACATTATTAATATATCAACTAATTAATAAAAAGTCAAGGGGTTTAGAAAATTTTTTTTATTACGAAATATGGAGATTGTGGAGAGAGTGGGGAGTGTGTTAATTGTGGGTATTTTAGGAATATAAACTAGTTTTTAGTAAGTAATCGTAGGGTGGGCAGTGCATAAGATCAATTACAAAGCTTATATTAGGTTTAATCGGCACTGCCCACCGACAGTAACAGTAATCGTAGGGTGGGCAGTGCATAAGACCAATTCCAAAGCTTATATTAGGTTTAATCGGCACTGCCCACCGACAGACAGTAACTTAAATATAAAAAATAGTTAATTGTATGATTTTTTAATAATGTTAATCGTCAGGTGGGCAGTGCTTCATACCAATTAAAAAGCTGACAATCTCGAAGGTAAGCACTGCCCACCCTACATCTCAAATACTGCTCACCGACATAAAATTAATGGTGTTGCCTAAATGTGGGATGATATTAATAGCTTTGTGGAATGGGCATCTTGCCAATAGCTTTGTGGAATGGGCATCTTGCCCGTTCCTACTCTTATCATTATCGGGGAGAAGAATTAGTGGACAGCAGAAAATACGCCCCAGCAACCCAGCGCAACCGGGAACCAATTTTAAACGTACTTTTAGAGATACTACCAGCGACTGGCACAATTTTAGAAATTGCTAGCGGTACCGGAGAACACGCTATCTATTTTGCACAACAGTTAAACCCTCGAAAATGGATTCCTTCCGATATTAATGCTTCCCTCCGTGAAAGTATCATCGCCTGGGCTAAAGATTACCCTAGCGACAACCTCCATCAACCCCTTGATATTGATGTCAGTCAGCCGGTTTGGAAAGTAGAAACGGAAATACTATCAGAAATACCAGATATTGTAGCTATGGTGAATATTAATATGATTCACATTTCGCCCTGGTCTACTTGTTTAGGATTAATCGCAGGTGCTGGTCGTATCCTTTCATCAGGAGATATTCTATATTTATACGGTCCCTACAAACAAGGTAATAAACACACTGCACTTTCCAATGCTGATTTTGACTCCTATTTACGAGAACAAAACCCAGAATGGGGAGTACGTAATTTAGAAGATGTTGTAGAGGTTGCCAGTAATCATAATCTCATCCTTGAAAAAACTTATCAAATGCCAGCTAATAATCTTTCGGTAGTATTTAAACACACCTAAGTAAATAAAAATAATCGTAGGGTGGGCAGTGCCTAAGACAAATTCCCAATGCTGTAGTAGCTTTGATAAGCACTGCCCACCAACAGTAAATAAAATTAATCGTAGTAAATAAAAATAATCGTAGGGTGGGCAGTGCGTAATAGAAATTTCCAAGCCTGTAGTAGCTTTGATAAGCACTGCCCACCAACAGTAAATAAAATTAATCGTAGTAAATAAAAATAATCGTAGGGTGGGCAGTGCGTAATAGAAATTTCCAAGCCTGTAGTAGCTTTAATAAGCACTGCCCACCAACAGTAAATAAAATTAATCCTATGGTGGGCAGTGCCTAAGACAAACACTAAAGCTTGTAGTATGCTTGATAAGCACTGCCCACCCTACATCTACTTATCTGTCCACCCTACATCAAATGAAATAATTGAAAATGGCTATAATAAAATTAAGCATTTAAACCGAATAATTTATGATTACAGTTACACGAGAAGAAATTGAGCAATTTCGGTATCAATTGGCAAATTATCCAGAGGCTTTGGCTGCCCTAAATGAGATAGAAGAAGAGGAAGGAGATTTGGAGTATGCGACTGAAATTATAGCTTCGGAAGCTGGAATAGAGAGAATAGATATACAAGAGAGTTGGTTGCAAAATTTAGCCAGGCGGTGTCGCCATATAATTTGTCAAGATGAATTTAGAGACGATCGACTTGCTGGAGTAACTACTGCGTTGGTTGCATCTCTAGCTGCATCTGGTAATTTGCCCCTGGCATTGGCGACTCCAGTAGCTATTTATATAGTTAAGATTGGAGTCAAAAGTTTCTGCAATGAAGAGGAAACAATAAACCCTAAAGATTATCCATTAGCACAAGAATTGATTGCCGATAATCAAGGTACTATCCAGAAAGTAGTCATTAATTTTAAGGACTATGAACGTTTAATTGAAACCCTTGAAGATGAAGGACTCTATCGTGCTATGATGGAAGTTAAAGATGAAACCCCATTAAGTTTGGAAGAAGCATTAGCAGAACTAGATCAGGAATGAAAACCGAATATCTTCCAACCTTTCTTAAGGATATTAAATCTCTGAAAAGCACCCCCGTTTATAGGACAATTAAAAAGTTGACATTTCAGGATATTCTCTCCTGTCACAATCTTAGGGATATCAACAACATCAAAAAATTAAAAGGAGAAGATAATGCCTATCGAATTCGTGTAGGGGATTATAGAATTGGCTTTTTCCTAAAAGGCGATACTATCATATTCTCCCGTGTTCTCCATAGACGATAATTTTATCGTTATTTTCCTTAAAGCAATAGAAAATTATATAGCAAGCGATCGCTAAAATTTAGGCAGTAGAATCGTAGGGTGGGCAGTGCGTAATAGAAATTTCAAAGCCTGTAGTAGCTTTGATAAGCACTGCCCACCAACAGTAAATAAAATTAATCGTAGTAAATAAAAATAATCGTAGGGTGGGCAGTGCCTAAGACCAATCCCAAAGCTGGTAGTCGCTTTGATAAGCACTGCCCACCAACAGGTAAATAAAATTAATCCTATGGTGGGCAGTGCCGAAAACCAATTTCCAAAGTTACCATCAGTATGATACTTACTGCCCACCCTACATCAACTACTCCCTACTCCCTACTCCCGACTCCCTAATGATCAAAATTGCTCAGGATCAATATTAATATAGATATCCTTCAACTCAGAATAGACATCCAAGGCTTCTGTACCTGGTTCACGGGTACCATTACCGGATTGCTTGAGTCCACCAAAGGGCATATGGGGTTCACTGCCATAGGTACCGGCATTCACTACAGCTACCCCAGTTTGGACTTTCTCACAAAACCGTACTGCACGGTGGATGTTGCGAGTGTGAATCGAAGCAGTTAAGCCATAGGGAGAATCGTTAGCAAGAGCAAGAGCTTCCTTAAAGTCTTTGACCCGGTAGAGACTAGCAATCGGACCAAATAATTCACATTGAGAAATTTCCGCGTGGGGGTCTACATTCTCTAGCAGGGTCGGTGCCATATAGAAACCAGTAGCATGGTCAGGGTCCTTTAAGCGATCGCCTCCCACCAGCACCGTTGCTCCTGCTTGTTGTGCCTGTTTCACCGCTGCAATCATGTTAGTCAACTGTTGCTCATTAATCACTGGACCGAGGTCATCCTGGTCAGTCGGACCTAATTTTAATTCCTTAGTTTTCTCCACTAATTGGTCACGGAATTGATCATAAATGCTGTCAAAGACAATGATTCGACTAGCAGAAGCACAACGTTGACCAGCATTACTGAACACTGAGAGTAAGGTCCACTTGACGGCATTGTTCAAATCCGCATCATCACATACCACCAAGGGATTCTTACCCCCCAATTCCAGGGATACCCTGCCAAAGCGCTCCCCAGCTACCCGTTGCACAATTCGTCCTACTTCTGTAGAGCCAGTAAAGCTAACCACAGCCACGTCATTATGAGCAACCAAGGGAGCGCCCGCTTCTTCACCATATCCCTGAATAATATTGAGTACACCAGGGGGTAACCCAGCCTGTTGAGCAATTTGTCCAACTATCCAAGCCGTGGCGGGAGTGTCTTCTGCTACTTTTAATACCGCGCTATTGCCACAAATCAGGGCTGGAAAGACTTTCCAGGCTACATTAGCAATGGGAGTATTGGCCGCAATAATTAATCCAGCAACTCCCAGAGGTTGACGCACAGTCATGGCATATTTATTAACCACACCGCTGGTAGTGGTGCGACCATACAACCGTTGTCCTTCACTAGCGTAGAATAATCCTAATGCGATCGCACCGCCAGTTTCTCCATAAGCTGAACCATAGGACTTACCGGTTTCTGCTGCTACTATCTTGGCAATCTCCTCCTGACGGGCTTTCATCCCTAGGACAATCTCGTGTAAGATGTTTCCCCGTTGTACCGGAGGAGTATCAGCCCAAGCCGGTTGAGCCTGTTTAGCTGACCTTACCGCTTGCTCAATATCTGCTGCTCTTGAGCGAGCCACCTGACATAGCACTTGACCATTAGTGGGGTCTAGCTTATCAAACCATTCTCCTGTGACTGCTGCTATTTGTTGACCATCAATCCAGTTCAAGACTTGGCTCGGTAAATAGTCTTGTGCCATTATTTTTTACCCCTTGGAAGTATCTCATGCTGAGTAATGATATAGCATTTTTATTTGAGTTGTGAACATAGGATTTATAAGAAAAGGGAGCAGGGAGCAGGGAGCAGGGAGCAGGTAAGAGGGAAAAGGGAAGAGGGAAGAGGTAAAAAATAATGTGTACCTCATGAGTCCTAGAAACGCTATAGGCTATAGTAATTAAGGTAGGTAACTTCGGATTAGGAAACATAAAAAAGTAATAATAGTTGATTACTTCAGTACTTAAATTAAGTTTAATAGCGTTTTTTATAGCTCTGATATACACAAAAAAAATTCCCTGTTACCAGATCCGCTGTTCCCTACTCCCTACTCCCTACTCCCTACTCCCTACTCCCTATTCCCTATTCCCTATTCCATCTATTTAACTCCTAAAAGATATTGGTCTATCATTGAAGTATTGTGATTAACCAAGTGAGCATGGAGTGGTTTTCTAACCCACCCGAACCAGGGAAAATTGATGGCAAAGGGGGATATATATTGTAGTATAATTACAAATCTGGGTTTTTTTCCTGGTCGGCTACCGAAATGGAAACATCGGGATGTATCCGCAAATATCATTGTCCCCGACGCACCAGTTATCGAATAGAAATGTTGCGGATCAATCAAGCGACTGATCCACTCATCCGTTAGTCTTCCCCCTTGATAGGATCGGTAGATTTTCTGGGATTCTTGTGCTGGGATTAGGGTCAGAGGACCAGACTCTTCTGTCACATCCTCTACATGAATATATAGCTTGATTTGCCTAACGCCTTCCGGGTCTAAATGAAAAAATTGAGCTCCTCCTTCATAGAGTTTTTTATTGGGCGAGTAGAGTAACTTCACACCATTGATAATTGGTAAAATGCCAATGTATTTTGTTACTATACTTACTAAGGTTCGATCACAAGCTAGTTTTACTAAAGACTCCGTAAGTTTAGACTTATCTGGATGGATACCTCTGAGGTATTCTTCTTTTCCTTCACCTTGTTTGGTAAAAATAGATTGATCAACAGTAGCGATATAGTCCCGACATTCTCCAATCACTTCGCTAACTGGATCAAAAGTTTTGGGAAACCACACTAAAAATCCATCTTTTTTAGAGATACTAGGTAATTTACCTTGACAATTAATAACGCTAATTCCTAAATCTTTGCGAATACTATAAGTAGGAAAGCTTAAAAATTTACTAATCCTTTCGTAAATCTTTCGCTTGCCGTAGGGATAGTTAAAGTGCTTCTGGTTTTCAATAAACAGTTTAGTGATCAAAGGGTGCATCTAAACGTTGTAACTCTATAACTCAGCGATGCAGCGCCGACCTGAGCAGGTTTCTTCCCTCAGGGACTGCATTAAGACAGTCAGATGCACCAGTTTAGTCTACCAAACGGTAAAACCGCCATCGACTCGGAGTTCGATACCTGTGACATAGGCAGAGGCATCGGATGCTAGAAACACCAATGGGCCAAGTAAATCATCAAACTCTGCCATCCGTCCTAGAGGAACGCGATCGCAAAATTGACCTTTGAATTCCTCATCCTGTCCCCCCAAGACTCCTCCCGGAGAAAGGGTATTAACCCGGACACCAAAGGGACCCCAGTGGGTAGCAAAGTACCGGGTTAAATTCACCAGTGCTGCCTTCGATGCCCCATAGGCAGGGGGTTTTAAAAAAGGAGGGTCGCACTCCAGATGCTCATAAAACCGGGCATCGGGAGATACGCTCCCATACAAGGAACCGATATTAATGATTGAACCTCGTCTAGCTTCCACCATTGGGCTACCGAAGACTTGGGTCACCTGGAATGCTCCCAAGACATTCACCTCAAACACATTGCGGCAAATCTCTAGGGGGATATCTTCCAAGCTATAGGTTTTCACTGGACCAGGAGGTTGGTCAATCCCAGCATTGTTGACAATCACATCAGGAATGCCAATGTCGCTCAGGATGCGATCGCGGATTGCGATTATGGCAGTGCGATCGCATATATCACCCCGTTCCAAACACAAACGAGTCTTGGGATAATGTCCTTGAAGTAGCTCAAAAGACCTTGGCACCTGAGCCAATGGTAGGTCTATGCCCACAACCGTTGCGCCAGCATCCAATAATGCCCGACTCCAAACCGGTCCAAGTTTACCTAAGACTCCAGTAACAATAGCGATTTTGCCAGAGAGGTCAAAATAATTCACGAAGCCAACAATACCCTACACAGCAACCTGTTCAACATTTTCCACCAACCCAGCCAAGGTAATTGACTCATCCACCCTTAGGGGTTTTGTTAAAACTTTACCAATCACATTGTCCAATTCATAGGGAGGTAAACCATCCCCTGGGGATTTCATCGCGATATCCTCTGCCCTTAAAACATGTCCTACAGGTAAATTATCCGCAGCAACCAGTTTTTTACCCATCTTCAAGTAAGCAGGACGTTCATTTAGGTGTACTTTCTTCACCCCATCCCCAAAAGCTTGGCGAGTGCGTCTGAGGTCTCTTACCATCTTGCGCAACCCTGTCGGTTCTAACGAGAAAGCATGGTCTGTTCCTTTCATCGCCCGGTTCAGGGTAAAGTGTTTCTCAATCACACGAGCCCCAAGAACATAAGCCGCCACTGCCATAGCGATACCGTTGTCATGGCTAGATAGACCAATCACAATATCACCGAACAGTTCCCGATAAGTCTCGATCACCTTCAGGTCAAGTTCTTCAAAGTCCGCTGGATAGCTTGCCGTACATTGCAGGATACACAACTGGGGGTTAATCGGCATAATCGCATCGTAAACCCGTTGCACATCCTCTAAAGTAGCTGCACCGGTGCTAACGATCATCGGCTTCTGGAATTGGGCAACATGTTTAATTAGGGGCAAGCTCTTAAGGTCTCCAGAAGCGATCTTATAGGCTGGCATATCCAACTCACCCAAAAAGTCCGCACTCGGAATATCAAAAGCAGTAGAGAAAAACGTAATCCCTACTTCTTCAGCATACTTTTTCAGTTCCTGATATTCGTAAGCACCAAATTCTAGAAACTCCCGATGCTCACCATAGGTCAAACCAAAACTATTTTCATGGTCATAAGGTCTGTCAAAAGCAGCTTTCGTGTAAAGGGCACGATTGTCTCGTTTTTGTAGTTTTACAGCATTCGCTCCGCATTCCTTAGCAATCCGGAACATTTCTTTACACTTTTCCAAGCTACCTTGATGGTTATTCCCAATTTCAGCAATTACAAAGCAATCGCTATCATCATTAATTTCAAAGCCATTAATAGTCAGTCTTCGGGACATTTTACACTCCTACAACCAATAAATTCCTATCGGTTTTTCACCACTGTCCAATGGTTTACCATTAATTAGCTAGGATTTCAATACGTATTTATCTTTTTCTCAGCATTCAGCATTTAGCCGTCAGCCGTCAGCCCTCAGCATTCAGCATTCAGCATTCAGCATTCAGCATTCAGCCTTTAGCACCTCAAGTAGCGTGCGCGTAGCGCATTAACTGATAGCTGACCGCTGTTCGCGTAGCGTGCGCGTAGCGCTAATCGCTGTTCGCGTAGCGTGTGCGTAGCACATAAGCTGACCGCTGATAGCTGATCGCTGACCGCTGATCGCTGATCGCTGACCGCTGATCGCTGATCGCTGACCGCTGATCGCTGATCGCTGACCGCTGATCGCTATCAGGATAACGGCTCGACTTGAAATGATCTCGGTCGTAGATATCCTGGACAATGTTGAATTAAGTGATAACTTTTACCTTGAGTAGTCATCGGATCAGTGATACTAATATACCGACTAGTCATGATATTGTGCCAATCCCGAGGGATGAGATTCCAGAAGATCGGTTGGTCTGAATTGTAGTGTTGATCAAACCCGATACCTTTACGAAACAATGCCCAAAGATACTTTTTCAGTTGCCATAACCAACCTGCTTTAGCATACTTTGAGTACCGTTCCGCATAAAGGGCTTTATACTGCTTTTGCCTCTCCATCATTTGGGCATATTCTGGAGTATTAGGATCCGAACTCCAATTCCGGTAATGATGAATAGCAATTTCTTTAGTATAAACAATATCATGCCCTGAAAATAAAACTTTCGTGGTCAAATCCGGATCAATCCCATAATCTCGAAATACTTCACAGAATCCACCCACCTGTTTTAATACCGAAGTTCTCAGCACACCTTGGTTAACATTTAATACACCAATTACTGAGACACCACCAATGTAGGGAGCACTCACGAATGGCCCTTGTTTATCCCTTACTTTCAGGGCTACCATCCCGATCTTCCGCTTTTCCTCAAGTATTTTTACCGCCGTATCCAGACCATGGTTCACGATTACATTATCATCACTTACCCAACACACATAGGGAGTATCTATAAGTCTGAACACATCATTATAGGCTTTAGCTTGACCAAGCTTTTCTCCCACCAAAATCGGAATCACCTGTGGATTTGAGGATGCGATCGCATTTAAATACTCAATAGTGCCATCATCAGACCCCGCATCAGTTACATAAATTTTCGTAGGGGTTGATGTTTCTTCAAGAATACTAGTAATACATTGCTTCAGAAGACTCAATCGATTATAGGTACCAACAACAACAGAAAGTTTCATTGTTCCTTCACTCCTCACCTTCACTCTTAACAATTAACCTAAACATTCAGCGGTCAGCGGTCAGCGGTCAGTGGTCAGTGGTCAGCATTCAGCGGTCAGCGGTCACTTTTGTGGCACAGGCTTCCAGCCTGTGACCTAACCCATAAGCTGTTCGCGTAGCGTGCGCTTAAGCTGATAGCTGATAGCTGATAGCTGTTCGCGTAGCGTGCGCGTAGCGCTTAAGCTGATAGCTGATAGCTGATAGCTGTTCGCGTAGCGTGCGCGTAGCGCTTAAGCTGATAGCTGATAGCTGATAGCTGTTCGCGTAGCGTGCGCGTAGCGCTTAAGCTGATAGCTTGCACAACCCTAACGGACATACAAACAATGGCAGAATAGTGGCTGTCCAGACTTGATAGAATTAATCTGATTTTTAATTCCCGCAAATCGGTAACCCAACTCTACCAAACAGTCATGCACCTCTTCAAATAATGGTTGTTCCTTATACAGAGGAACAAATGACATTTCTACCAGAACACATCGCCCGATCGAAAATAGTTCTTTTCCTCCCTTTATCACCCTATCTTCAACCCCTTGGACATCAATTTTTATAAAAACATCTCTCTCAAATTTATCAGACTCTAATTCTGACTTTAATAGGTCATCCAGGGGGCAAACCTTTACTTTAATCTCACTTTCTCCTGATGTCTGTGGAAATTCCTTCTTACATAGTTCGCTTATGCGTAACATCGAAGAAGCTGGCCCATAAGAATTCTCATAAAAGAACTCTTCTCCTTCATAATCCGACAAAGCCACATTAAAAATTTTGAGATTAGGAATCTTAGCCGCTTTTCCTTCTAAGTCGGATAAATAAGATGGCAATGGTTCAAATACATAGGTCTGTTTAGCATTGAAGTAACAGGCTAAAAATTCCGCAAAATCCCCATTATTTGCTCCAATATCAATAACCGTCTTAATCGAATAATTTTCACGAACCCATCGCCATAGCTCCCTGCCTGGGTCGGGACTCGCTTCAACAATTTGTTTGTAGTCTGAAAGCCTTAGCAACTTTAAATTCATCGACGCTAACAGACGATTTACCAAACGAACAATTTTCTGTTTCACCGAAGCCATTTACTTAATTACTCCTAGACAAGTTAATAAACTAAGTCCATGAACTGGTCTGCTGTTCTAGTTTTGTCCTCATATAACCTAGTTACTCGTCTCCGGAGATCCCGCTTATATCGATGATAATAAATTCCTTCCCATCGCTGCAAGTAAGCCTCTCGGTCATGGTCTAAAACAGCATTGTTAGTCTGGCGAACCCCTTCATTTCGATCATAATAATGTTCAACATAAGCCCCTGGACAATCTACAATCTCATAATTAAGCTGCCACATCTTTAAACAGAGATCACCATCAGCTTTATAAAAGATATATCGCTCTTCATCCGCCCAGTCAACTGCTGCTAGTGCTTCTTTTAAGTACATACCATGATTAACAAACAGCTTGCCACCAAGGGTATGTTGTACATAGTACTCGTGGTCTTCTGGCCAATTCCGAAAATAGAAAGCTACTCCCCCTAGTTTTCCGCCAGCTTTTTCCACCTCTTCAAACTTATCCAGCCCTAAATTAACCGCATTCGGTAATAGCAGACAATCATCACTGATCATCAAAATGTATTTCCCTTTAGCCGATTTAAAGCCAAGATTCATAAAATACCCCCAACTACGGCGCTTGAGTGGCTTTCCTTGGAATTCCCCTCGGTTATGTTGGATGATAGTAATAATATCTTTCTGCTGAATTAGCCATTCTAAAGAGCCATCCGTTGACCCCCCGTCAATCACAATGATTTCATAGGGAACGCGAATCTGATTATCTCGAACACTTTGAATCGCTTTTTCCAGTAAAGGTCTACGGTTATAACTTCCAATCACCACCGAGACCATGCAGGTTTTGTCAGAGCTAATTACCGGTTTAGCGAAAGACTTTAATATCTTCAAATGACTCAATTGTCCTGGATTAGCTAGTCCTGGATTAGCTAGTTGGGAAGGATACTGAGTCAATGAGCTGTGATAAAACTTTTTGACTTGACGAAAAGGCTTAGCCAGAATTCTGATATAGTTCATAATACACTCCTGAACACACCTGTATACAGCCATCACCATTAAGCGATTTAGCTTAACCTGATGTGGCCGTTATAGTGGCACCCTCGGGGATAATGATATCAAAATATCCCATTGTTTATGTTATAATAGTAAACCCCTATGGATAGATAAATCTAAAAATTTTTAGTGCGATGGGTGCGTAGTGGAGTGACCATGTTAAAATAGTGTAATAGAGCCAGGGAGCGGTGAGAACCATGGGTAGAGGAAGACGGGACAAGATTGCACTGAGTACAGAGCAAAGGCAAAGACTCGAAGCAATTAGCCGGAATG
>NZ_JAAHHM010000116.1:0-20309 GCF_010692445.1 Moorena sp. SIO3E8
TCTTCAAGGACAGGACTTTCACCTGTATCAAATGGACAGTTAGGATTTTGAGGAGTTAGTTCCTCGCGAATCCCCCAGTCCATACCCCTTTACTTTCTAAAGGCTCCTGACTGGAACGAGCCGCACACTTAGCAAGACAATGATTTTTGATTAAATTTTTAACCCTTAAGTCTTCGTAAGCAACCACATCGTTAGAGTGGATTACGCAGCGCGCCAGTCTCTTAGCGTGCTCTATGCGCTTCGCGCAGGCTACGCCAACACGTCGCCTACTTATTTTAAGGTGTGTCCGACCTAGTCTGTTAATGGCTTTCTTACGGTTGGCTGTTCGCGAAGCGTGGCCTACGGCCTTGCCTTTCTTTTTACGAGAAACCCGACGTTGATGAAACTTTAGTCTTTTTTCGCTTTTACGATAAAACCTGGGATTATGCTCTACACCTCCCTTGGAGTCGGTATAAAATTCCTTAAGCCCTACGTCTAATCCAATATTAGTATGTGTTGGCTCTAAAGACTCTTTTTCATAGACTTTTATACAAAACTGAACATAATAGCCATCTGCACGGCGAACCAATCTAACCCGCTTAATTAGCTTTTGTTCGTAACGCCACAACTCCCAAGTCCCTTTCAGTTTAAGTTTTCCGATACCTT
Source organism: Moorena sp. SIO3E8 (assembly GCF_010692445.1). Classification (NCBI taxonomy): domain Bacteria; kingdom Bacillati; phylum Cyanobacteriota; class Cyanophyceae; order Coleofasciculales; family Coleofasciculaceae; genus Moorena; species Moorena sp. SIO3E8. The sequence goes on from NZ_JAAHHM010000116.1 coordinate 646, forward strand.
TCTTGTCTAAGAAGTTTATCGACTTAGCATCCCCTGATAATTTCCACCCTGATGTCTTGTATTCAACGGATCGGGAGAACTTTTTGAACTTGGGATATCCCTTTTTACCGGGGGCTTTCTTTTTGCATTTATCGTAAAATCTAGCGATTGAGCTATAAGCTCTTTCGACCGAAGCTTGACATGCGTGAGAGTTCAAGTCTTTTACAAAGGGATACTCAGCTCTAAGCCAAGTATTATGACGATACAGCTCTTTTTGTCCTACACCTTTATTCTCCATCCAGTAGCGGAGGCACTTATTGCGGACAAATTGACCAGTACGGATCGCCTCATCAATCGCGGCATATTGAGTTTTGTTCCCTTTGGCCTTAAACTCTAAGACTTTCATTATTGACGTGAGACAACTCTACGTAAAGTATAGTACAAAAAGAGAAAGCCGTCCGTTGTTCGCGCAGCGTGGCCTACGGCCAAGTTACCGTAAGATAGGGTCGCCTTTATGGTCGGCAGGCCGTGAAAAGGTTTAAAACTTATTGAATAAGGCTCCACAATAAACAGGTTTCTATCCAGCGAAGGACGGGGCTTGAGACCCAAAATTTTTGGTCATGGGTGGAAGTAGTGATAAATTTCCTTAGATAAACGCAAACCAATACCTGGGACTTCAGCAAGCTGTTTAACCGATGCGTTGCGAATATAATCAATGGAGTTAAAGTGAGCCAATAACTGTTTTTGCCGCTGAAATCCCAATCCAGGAATCTCATCTAAACGGGAACGATGTAACTGAGTAGTTCTTTGTTTGCGATGAAAATTTACCGCAAAGCGATGAGCCTCATCTCTGACCCTGCGCAAAAGTTGCACTCCTGGTTGCTCGGGATCAGTGTTTAAGGGTAATGGCTCTTCTGGTAAAAATACTTCTTCGTACTGTTTAGCTAAGCTTACCACAGGCACTTCTTCTTGTAAATTTAGCTCTTGTAATACTGCTACAACTGCTGACAGCTGTCCTTTTCCGCCATCAATCATTACCAAATCAGGCCAATCTTTTCTGAGTCTTGAGTGTTGAGTCTTGAGTGTTGATTGTTGAGTTTGGGTTGTTGAGTTTAGTTTGTTGAGTGTTGAGTGTTTATTGTTGCTTGTTGAGTGTTGATTATCTGCTAGTTCTGGTTCGAGTTGACTTTTTTTGAAGCGACGGCTAATCACCTCAGCAAGGCTAGCAAAATCATCGGAGTGACCGACAGTAATATTAGGATTTTTGATCTTGTAGTGACGGTAGTGCTGCTTGGCTGGTGTGCCATCTAGAAACACTACCTGAGAAGCCACTGCATTGCTGCCCTGGATGTGGGAAATGTCATACCCTTCTATGCGCCGTGGTAAATCCGGTAAGTCGAGAATGTTAGCTAAATCCTGCATGGCTTTGGTGTTGCGGTCAACCAATCGCTGGGTGCGTTCCAGTTCATAGTTAGCATTGCGCTTGACCATTTCAATCAGTTCAGCTTTGGTTTGCCGTTGGGGGGTGAGTATAGTTACATTTCGACCTTTGCGCACGCTCAAATAGTCAGCCAACATCTCCCCATCGGGTAACGGGTGTTGCACCAAAATTTCTGTAGGGATTTCTACAGCATCAGCAGTTTGGTAATGCTCTTCTAAAACCCGTTGTAAAATGGCTCCGAGTTCTATTGGCCCATTCCCTTGAGGGGCTACATCGGCAAAAAATCCCAAGCGCCCGACTAAGTGACCAGCACGGATCTGAAATAGTTGGATGCAAGCATGTTTGGCATCAGCAGCTAGTGCGATCGCATCTCGTGATACAGTATCGTCAGGTAAGGCTACTTTTTGGTCTGTACTCAGGGACTTAAGTCCAGTAATCTGATCCCTAATCCGCGCTGCTAGCTCAAAGTTAAGGGATTCTGCTGCTTGTTCCATATTGGCCGTCAGCATCTCAATTAGTTCCCCAGTACGCCCTTGAAAAACCATCGCGATTTTCTGGATGGTTTGACGGTACTCTTCCGGTGTGATTAGTTTTTGACACACACCAGGACAACGACCTAAATCATAGTTAAGGCAAGGACGGTCTTTAAACAGAGGTTTAGGGCGTTGCCGGATGGGGAAAAGCTGTTTGACCAGAGCTAAAGTATTGCGCAATAACTTGACATCGACATAGGGACCATAGTATTTATCCTGTTTATTCCCCATGCGCCGCTTACGGGTAATGAAGATACGGGGATAATCCTCTGACCAAGTAATGACAACATAGGGATACTTCTTATCATCCTTGAGCAGTACGTTGTAGTAAGGTTGGTGCTGCTTAATCAGATTCGCTTCCAGCGCTAGGGCTTCCGCTTCCGTATCGGTTACGATGAATTCAATATCAGTAACCTGTGCCACCATCATTGCAATGCGAGGACTCAAGGGTTGGGAGTCACGGAAATAGGAACGGACTCGCGTACGCAATTTTCGGGATTTGCCGATGTAAATAATACTAGCGCTATGGTCACGCATTAAATAAATCCCTGGTTCTAGGGGAATTTCTTTTAATCGACTTTCCAAGGGTTCTGAATCTTGGATTAATGGCTTAGAACTCATCAGATACATTTAACCCAGTATTTCCGCCCCATAGCGGTCAGCCGTGTATGGCACGCCAATTGTTAATTGATGAGGAGGTATCTCTCTTTGCTTTGACGGAAAATCCTAAAAGCGCTTTTACTTAACAACCAAGGCATTTACTACAGAACAACTTAACCGTTGTTTGATACTTCAATGCATCAAAGCTAAATTATTGTTTCTGGAGTCTTGATCACAGACTCCCAATCAATAGCTTGAATGGCTGTTAGGGCAATTATACCAGATACTTCCAAGACTTTCCGGAAACTTTCTACAGAATTATTGATTAGAACGTGCTAGTCAATGGTCTGTGGTCAACTGTTTGTTGTTACTTGCCATGATTACCACTAGGTTTGCTTGTTTTCCGCTAGCCGATTTGAGATCACATCCAGGAATTTATCCACATTAAATGGCTTCAGAATATAGTCATGAATGCCTAGTTCTCTGATCTTCTGAATATTGCTGCGATCTGCACTAGCTGTAAGAAACATAAAAGGAATTTTGGCTGTGGCTGGATCTTGCCGTAGTGCCTCCAATACCCCATATCCATCTAGTTCAGGCATCATTACATCACACAGAATCAAATCTGGCGGTTCTTTTTGAACCAACTGTACACCTTCAACACCATTTTCAGCACCCAAAGCGTCAAACCCTTCAATTTCAAGGAGTTCGATCAGATTTTCTCGAATAAAAATCTCGTCCTCAATTACCAAGATTTTATTCATTATTATCCTGTTGAACCTAACTGTTAAAATTTATATCTTATCAGAACCTTATAATAAAATCCAATTATACGGCATAGTTGGTACATTAGCCCCATGGGATACTATTGGGTGTAGCCCAAGTTTGATCGACAGCCCAACCAAATGAAAAGATATATGAGTGTACTCCAGTTGTTCTGGAGTACGGCCCTCACTGCTGAACTGGAATATCGGCTAAATTTTGCGATCGCTACCTTGAGCAGCCTAGGAAACCTGGCTGGTAGCCTATTTGGTCTATTCTTGTTTTACCGCACTGGCTACACCTTTTCTGGCTGGAATTGGGAAGAAGCGCTGGTCATACTAGGCATATTCACATTACTGCAGGGATTTTCTGGCACATTCCTGATTCCCAATCTCAACCGGATTGTGGATCACGTCGAGCAAGGAACCCTCGATTTTATCCTACTCAAGCCCATTAGTTCTCAGTTCTGGCTGTCTTGGCGAAGTGTCAGCCCTTGGGGGTTACCAGACTTAATCTTCTCAATTATAGTAATAGCCTACGCTGGTACACGCCTAGACTTAGATATCAGCAACTATCTGTTAAGTGTAGTGCCATTGTGTTTTGGGTTGACTAGCCTCTACAGCATCTGGTTTATGCTAGGAGCAACGAGCATTTGGTTTGTCAAAATCTACAATGTCACCGCTGTTCTGCGCAGTATGCTAGAAGCTGGTCGGTATCCCATTGTAGCTTATCCGGCTAGCTATCGGTTCTTCTTTACCTTTGTAGTGCCAGTGGCGTTCCTGACTACAGTCCCAGCAGAAGTGATGTTGAATCGCAGTGATACCTTTTGGGTAGTAGGTTCCGGTATTCTAGCCCTAGGATTGCTGTTTGCTTCTGGGATCTTTTGGCAGTTTGCCCTGCGTTTTTATACCAGTGCTTCTAGTTAGCTTGATTCTTGCGAATCAAGCTAAGATGGGTCATTCCATAACTTCTTGGTGCCAGATAGCAAAAGTTAGCAGTGACCAAATTTGGCGGCTATTACCAGGTTGGTAGTCTTTTATCAAGTTACAAACTTCCGGTTTAAAAATACCTGTTTCTGGCAATGTTTTAATTAACGCGCCAACATCTTCCCAGAGATAATCTTTGAGCCAAGAACCAAAAGGCGATCGCCAACCATACTTTTTCCGCTTTTGTACTACTTTTGGCAATAAATCTGAGAAAGTCGCTCTCAGCAGTTGCTTATCTTTTTGCCAGCCCACTTTCCTGGCAAAGGGAATAGACATGGCATATTCAACAAATTGGTAATCTAAAAAAGGAGTCAGGGATTCGAAACCTGCTGGCGTACTTGTTTTATATGTCTTGATGCGATTTGATTCTTCAATATCCAACTTCAAATCCATGTAGAGCAGGGCATCGTGGTTGCTAGTAATGTGATTGTTGGAGAGCAAACTTTTTAATAGTTCCTGATATATCGAGTCTATGACTCCGGTATCTGTAGCGTATTCTCCCTGTAAGAGCTGATTAAATTCTCCCTTGCCGTAGGTAAACCAAGTACTTAATCTTTCTACAGTTAAGGGTGCTAAGTCAACTCTTCTAAAAGCTGTAGGATTAAAGTGATCTTTTACTGGCCATTTGTTTCTGTTGGCATAGGCTAAGTTGCGCAACCACTTAGGTAATTTTTGCAAGAGGCTAATCTGCATATCTAATAGATGGCGCGGCTCACCTCCCAAGATGGCATCACTGCCATCCCCAGTCATTACTACTGCAATTCCTTGCTCCTTAAGCCATTCAGCCAGCAAGAGCATGGTGACGTTAATCTGGTTACCATGAGGCTCACCATAATTTCTCACACAACGCCGCAGTGTGCCGATTAAATCTTGTCTCCCAGAGATCATCAGCTGACTATGTTTGGTACCAAAATGGGCACTCACTGCTTTAGCAACATCAGCATCAGAGTTACACTGATTCGGATTTGTGTTCCAGATTTCAGCATCAAGGGAACCAATTTCAAAGGCTGTAGAAAAGGTGTGAACTGGTTCTTTTGAGAGTTTGCTCATCATCCCCACAACCAGGGTAGAGTCTAAACCACCACTCAGAAGTGCTGCGGGAGAAAAATCACTGTTGCGATCTAAGCGACGCTTTACCGCCAACTCAAACCGCGAGCGAAGATTGTCTCTGATTTCTGCTTCTGGCGTACTCTGCAATGTTGCGACTTGCTGGAGTTGCCAGTAGTGATGTAGCTGCGGTGTTTTTCCGGCTTCAATGATTAAACTATGAGCAGGTTGTAGCTTTTTTACCCCCTTAACTAGGCTCAAGGGAGAAGGAACGTATCCAAAAACCAGGTAGGATTGCAACCCTTGAGGGTCCACAGCTTTGGAAACCACAGGGTGTTCTAGGATTGCCTTGAGTTCTGAAGCAAAAATGAAAGTAGAGTGTAGCTCATCGAAGAAGTAATATAGTGGTTGCTCCTTTGTTGGTTTTACAGGGAATCAAAGCAGCAACGAAAAAAGCGATGCTCCTTTTCCGTAGCGTGGCCTTTTGGCCAAGGAGCCGCTACGCGATTTGCCGTAGGCCACGCTAAAAGCGATCGCAAAAATTACGGATCACCCGCTATATCAAGTCCGGTTAAATACCCATAATTAAGCGGAGGGTGGGGAGTTTGGGGAGTTTGGGGCAGACGCGGGAATATGGGGAGATGAGGGAGATTTTGATTAAGGGTGATTATCCTGAGATGATATGAGGAGTCAGAATAATTGATCTGCCAATAATTTTGAAGAGAAATTGGCTTGGGAATCCACCCAACGCAAACCAATCTAAATCTAAATTAGTAGATTTAAAAATCGTCTATTTTGTGCTGTTATAGCAATGGCTGTAATGGTGTTTATAAATTAAAATTACGTTCGCGTAGCGTGGCCTTTTACCCAAGAAATGTAGGGCAATAAATTATGCTGTACTCAACTATTTTTTGATTAGTTGCTAAGGCAAAGCATCGGGTCTATGACCTGATCAAATCAAAAGAAATCATGGTCGCCCAAATGCTTTGCCCCTAAAGCAGTAATAAGGTTTTATAGAGGTTTTTAGCCTAATGAGGTACACAGGAGTTTTTCCCTGTTCCCTGTTCCCTGTTCCCTGTTCCCTAAAACCAGGAAATCTGTACCTCACAAAACTTAAAAACGCTATACTACGCTTGTGAACTCAATCCCATCCAATCGGTGTGGAAGAACTCACCCCTGGGTTTATCCAGGCGCTCGTAGGTATGAGCACCAAAGTAGTCGCGCTGTGCTTGGGTCAGGTTTTGGGGTAAGCGATCGCGTCGGTAACTGTCGAAATAATCTAGGGATGCACTAAAAGCAGGCACTGGAATCCCTAATTTGTTTGATACCGCTAGCACTTCTCGCCAACCATCCTGACGATCCAAAATTGTTTGCTTAAACTCAGGAGCTAACAAGAGATTGGGGAGTTGGGGATTTTGGTTGAAGGCATTCTTAATCTTATCCAAGAAGCCAGCTCGAATGATACAACCTCCTTTCCAAATCCGGGCAACTTCACTCAAGTTCAGATTGTAGTTAAACTCTTCCGATGCCCGACTCAACAGTGCCATTCCCTGAGCATAGGAACACATCTTAGAGCAATAGAGAGCATCGCGGACTTTGGTAATAAATGCTTTGACATCGCCATCATACTTGCCCACAGGACCAGTGATTTCCTTAGCTGCTGCTACCCGCTGATCCTTAAAAGAGGAAATGACACGAGCATTGACTGCAGCGTAGATGGTAGGAATTGACACCCCTAGTTCTAGGGAACTAACTACAGTCCACCGTCCAGTGCCCTTTTGTCCAGCAGCATCAAGAATCATCTCCACTAAGGGCAGATTCGTTTCTGGATCAATGTATTTGAAGATATCCGCTGTAATTTCAATCAAAAAGGAATTTAGCTCATCAGTGGTGTTCCATTCAGCAAATACCTCATGTAGCTGCTTGTGATCTAGTCCCAAGGCATTTTTCAGTACATCGTAGGCTTCAGCAATTAGTTGCATGTCGCCATACTCAATGCCATTGTGTGCCATCTTAACGTAGTGACCAGCACCACCGGGACCAATGTAGGTCACACAGGGACCATCATCAACCTGAGCGGCAATTTTGACCAAAATTGGTTCTAAATCCTTGTATGCCGATGAAGTACCACCAGGCATTAAACTCGGACCATTGAGCGCTCCTTCTTCACCACCACTGACGCCCATGCCAACAAATCCTAATCCTGTGGCTTCTAAATCCTTGGTCCGCCGCTCGGTATCTTGGTACAGAGAATTGCCACCATCAATGATCATATCTCCTGGCTCTAGGAGAGGTTTGAGTTGCTCAATAACTGCATCAACTGGCTTCCCTGCTTTCACCATCACTAGGATTTTGCGGGGTCGCTCTAGAGCTTGAACAAACTCTTCCAAGGAATAAGCGGCTTTCACATCCTTGCCCTGAGCTCGCTCAGCCATAAATTTCTCGGTTTTGGCAGCAGTCCGGTTGTATACTGCGATTGGGAAACCACGACTTTCTACATTAAGCGCGAGGTTTTCCCCCATTACAGCCAAACCAATTACCCCAAAGGTCCGTTGTGTCATAAAAATCTCCGCCAGTTTTGCTGTAGTAGTTGTCTAGGGTGGATTTACTCCCAGGTTAGCCCGATATTTTGGGTTGTTGCCTAAAGAAGACATTAAGAGTTGTGGTAGTAATGCCATTAAGAAATGCTACATTCAGATATGCGGAAATTCCTGATTGATACCGATACCGCTTCCGATGATGCGGTTGCACTCCTGATGGCACATCGTTGGCCAGATGTCCAGGTTGAAGCGATTAGTATAGTTAGCGGAAATGTACCTGTGGAACAGGGGGCAAAAAACGCCCTGTATACCCTCCAGATGTGCGGCGCATCCACCCCTGTTTACCTTGGCTGCCCTAAACCCATGCTCCGCCCATGCAAATATGCTTACCGATTCCATGGTGAAGATGGTATGGGTAACATGCACTACCCTGATCCCCAGGCTAAACCCCAGCTAGCTCATGGTGTGGATGTCATCATCGATACTATTAAGAGCAATCCCAGAGAGATCACCTTAGTAACTTTAGGACCACTGACTAATATTGCGATCGCATTACTTCGTGCCCCAGAAATAGCCTACCTAGTAAAGCGTTGCGTAATCATGGGTGGAGCCGCTAATGTGGTGGGCAACGTCACCCCAGCTGCGGAATATAACATTTGGGTAGACCCAGATGCCGCTAAAATTGTCTTTCACAGTGGCATGCCCATGGAAATGGTCGGTTGGGAATTAAGCCGTGCTCAAGCAGCATTGCTCCCCGATGAGATCGCACAAATCAAAAGCTTAGGCACAGGCTTAGCAAATTTTTTTGTAGACTGCAATGCTAGCGCCTTAGAAGCTAGTATTAAGATTCAACATTCCCCTGGCTTAACCCTTGCTGATCCTGTAGCGATGGCAGTGGCTCTCGACCCAACCATCATAACCAGGCAAGGTAAATACTACGTGGAGGTAGAAACAGTAAGCGAACTCACCCGTGGTCAAACTGTAGTGGATGAGCTGGGAGTACTCAACCAAACACCAAACATGAATGTAATCTGGTCTATCGATGCACCCCGATGGAAAGAACATTTATACCGTTGCTTGGGATAATTGTTAATTAGCTCTGTTTCAAGAGTGGTCAATTTTGATCAAAAAAGGAATTTATAATTTATAATTTATAATTTATAATTGATTTAAAAAATAATTATATACCCTATAATTTTCGATATTTTATCATAATAAATTAATTATATGTAAAAGCTTTGAAATAAAGGATTATCAATAGTTTAAAAAGCAACTTAAACTTTTATAAAATTAGCTTTTCATTAAGCAACAATGTCTTTCAAGATACCAAGTTAATCAAAAACTACTTGATCAAAAGTTCCCGATTCCCGATTCCCGATTCCCGATTCCCGATTGCTTATGTCCCGATTCCCGATTGCTTATGTCCCGTGCTAAAGCCCTAAAATACTACATAATAATCCGTCTTCTCCTAGCGCCCCTGATGCTATGGACCATTACCACCCTAGTATTTCTTCTGCTCAGAGCTACCCCAGGAGATCCGGTAGATGCTGTATTAGGGAATCGTGCTCCAGATAGGGTTAAAGAAGACTACCGACAACAATTAGGATTAGCTGACCCGTTGTGGTTGCAGTATATTCGCTACTTAGGATCCTTGCTACGTTTAGACCTAGGTACCTCAATCACTAGCCAAGGTCAAAAAGTCTGGGAGATTATTCAACAACATTTCCCCGCCACTGTTGAACTATCAGTATGCGGCATGGCCATAGCGTTCTTAGTTGGTATAGGAGTCGGTACTTTAGCGGCATCCCGCAGCGGAACAGTTTGGGATGTAGGGGGTAGATTATTTGGCATTATTACTTACTCCATCCCTCTGTTTTGGATGGGGATGGTGGTGCAGTTAATTTTCTCTGTTCAGCTGGGTTGGTTTCCCATCGGTACTCGCTATCCCATTACCCTAGCAACACCAGAAGGATTTACTGGTCTATATACAATAGATAGTCTCTTTAGTGGTAATTTAGTTCAGTTTTTCACTGCTATCTATTATTTAGCCTTACCCAGTATTACCTTAGGGCTGCTGTTGAGTGGCATCTTTGAACGGATTGTGCGGGTAAACTTGAAGCAAACTCTCAAGGCTGATTATGTAGAAGCGGCCAGAGCTAGAGGTATTCACGAAAGGCGGATTGTTTTTGCCCATGCCCTGAAAAATGCCATGATTCCTGTGATTACAGTGCTCGGGTTGACCTTAGCTGCTTTATTAGGTGGAGCAGTGTTGACAGAGGTAACATTCTCTTGGCCAGGGTTAGGGAATCGGTTGTATGAGGCAATTTCTGGACGGGATTACCCGACGGTGCAAGGGATTATGGTATTCTTCGCCACTATTGTGGTAATCGCAAGTATTGCCATTGATATTGTTAATGCTTTGATTGACCCCCGTATTCGGTACTAATCGCAATTCTTCAAAGTAGAACGACAGATGCAGATCGGGAGATGAGGAGATGGGGGATGGGGAAATGGGGTAATCAGAAAGATTGGTATTAAGGGTCATTATCCGGACATGATATGATCTAATAAATAGTTTAATAAAAATTAAACAACTATTTTTGATAAATAAAAAATCTCTCCAGAACTCAAAAAATTTGGTTCTTCAGTACCTAGTATGCTAAATTCACATTTAAAAAAAACCAAAAGCTTACTCTAGAAGGATTATGAGGCTATTTAATTAACAAAAATTTATAAATACTGCCTCTTTCCACTGCTCCGTTCGCGTAGCGTGGCCAACGGCCTCAGTCCCTGCTCCGAAGCTCCCTTCGCTAAACTGTTAATTTAGCATAACAAGTACGGAAGAGCCAAAAATTTGTCACAAAATAACCTTCCCAAACGTTCTAAAATATAGAAACCAATTTAGGATAAGGTTATGAATCTCAAGAAAATCGTTATTGCCCTGGTCATGTGTGTGACTTTAGCGTTTAGTCTTGCAGCTAACGCTTTCGCTTACGACCTTGAAGCTGGTCCAATCTGGAATCAGGGTGATGCTGAAGCTAAGTGTCCTGCCGTCTGTGAGAAATCAGGTACTAAGTGGAATGGTAACTGGGTTACTACCGTACCAGGTGAAATGTCTGTCTGTGGCTGCGATCAAACCTTAGCTCTTGAAGCTGGTCCGATTTGGAATAATGATGATGCTAAAGGTAAGTGTCCTGCCGTCTGTGAGAACAAAGCTGGTGCCTGGGATGGTAACTGGTGGACAACTGTATGGGGTGCAATGTCTGTTTGTTCCTGCAAATTTTCCTAGTTTGTGGAAGTCTAAGCAATTACTAAGTATTTATAAAAAGTTAGTAATTAGTAATCAAAAAGTAATGATCCCACCTGAGGATGATTACTTTTTGATAGCTAGCGCTTAATACTCCATCCTGCTGTGAAGTGGGGATGAAAGGCGCGTCAACGAGGGTATTGCTTTACCCTCGTTTGGAATTTTTGGTGAGAGTGAACCAATCAACTCTCTACCTGAAACAAAATTTTTATCAGAATTTTTCTCAATACCCCAGATAACTATTTACCTATATACAAACGAAGGAAGACACAGAATCGAGAAGTGTAATCCAAGTAATCCACTAGGCAACTAAACCTACTCTTGCCAGCAAATATAGCGCTACGCGCAAGTCCGCAAGTCAGAAGTTAGAAGTCAGAAGTAAGCTATGACTAAGTTTCATGCGTAGTGCTATAACATCCCTTGTAGGTGCGTAGCGGATGAGGGCTACTGAAAGCCCACACTATACTGGATAGAGTTAGTGTGGTGAAGGTTATGTGAGTGATTAAGTGATATAGCAGTCGCCAGGGCAGGCGCGGACATGACAAAAGTCTCAAACCTAAGTAAGCGCAAGAGTTTGACTTCTGACTTCTGACTTCTGACTTCTGACTTCTGCTATAGATAATTTGTATATGAGGCAACATTTTGCTTCATGATGAGTAAAGAAGCACGTAAGGAGTACTCCGAAAATGCTGGCATACCTCTTGGCGTTGGTTATAGCTCTTGGTAGCTTAGTCTTTTACCTAGCTGCCTTCTTTTTACCAGAGGTCCATCGTAAATATGACTTTATCTGGAGTGGAGTTGGATTATTCTACGCTCTAGTGTTATGGATTTGTGCTGGACGCATTACTGGCGGCGTCTTAATCGGTCAAATAGCGGGTGTATCGTTGGTAGGCTGGTTGGGTTGGCAAACCTTGACCTTGCGACGAGCCTTGATACCGACCGACCAACAAACCCCTATCCCAAGTCAAGCTGAATTTATCACCAAGATTCAAGAAATACTGCCACTTGAGTCATTAAAAGGGCTACTAGCTAAAATAACTGGCTTTTTTGGCAATCTTTTGGGCAAACGCCAAGACTCAGGCCGAACTCCTGCTGTACCGGCAGATACCACCATGGCGTCGCCCACCCAGGAAACTAATCCTAAAACTGCCCAACCAAGCCCTGCAGCGGATCAAGCAACTACGGTACCATCCACTACCCAAGAAGCGGTTTTAGAAACAGATGACACTAAAACCTCAGATTCGGCTGAAACGACTCCCCCTAAGACAGAAACCCCCCAACCAGTAGCAGTGGCTAAGGAAGACTCACCCCCCCCACAGCCAGAGTCAAGTCAGGAGCCAGACCAGAAACCAGAAGCGATCGCACCAGAAGCAAAAGCACCAGAAGCGATCGCACCAGAAGCAAAAGCACCACCACCTCCTAATCCCAAGGTATAAAAAAAGTCGAGCGCAACACAAAAGCCGTCACCAGCCCCAACTCCGAAAAAACCGATTGCTAAAAAATCCAACAATCCTTCCAAGGAAAGTTGAAGGTTGGGGAGATTGTTGCTCATAATAATAAGAGATATATATAGACATATATCCTTTGTTGACATCCTTTGTTAACATCCTTTGTTGACCGTTGATTGTTTAATATTGCTGTAAGGTTGAATCTAACTACTCAGCAATACACAGTCAGCGGTCAGCAGGTTAAAGTGGGTTAGATGGCTCTAATCAACTCTTAATAAACGGCTCTACTAGTATAATTTCGCCTTGAAACTGTGACAGCATCCAAAAGCTATAAAGATACGGTCAATCTGCCCAAAACCGAGTTTAATATGCGGGCAAACGCTATCAAGCGAGAACCAGAACTCCAACAGTTTTGGGCAGAGCAAACTATTTACGAGCGCCTGTCACAAACTAATCCTGGCGAGATTTTCGTGTTGCATGATGGCCCCCCCTACGCCAACGGCTCTCTGCACATGGGTCACGCCATGAATAAAGTCCTCAAGGACATCATTAATAAATACCAACTGCTGCAAGGTCGCAAAGTTCGCTATGTCCCTGGTTGGGACTGTCATGGCTTGCCTATTGAGCTGAAAGTCTTGCAAGCCATGAAGCTAGAGGAGCGTCAACAGCTGACTCCGATCAAACTGCGCCGGAAAGCCAAGAAATTTGCCCTGAAAACAGTAGAGCAGCAAAGCAAAGGTTTCCAGCGCTATGGAGTATGGGGAGACTGGGAAAATCCTTACCTGACTTTAAACCCACAGTACGAAGCGGCTCAAATTGGGGTATTTGGTCAGATGGTATTGAAGGGCTACATCTACAGAGGTCTCAAGCCAGTTCACTGGAGTCCCAGTTCTAAAACAGCCCTAGCGGAAGCGGAGTTAGAATATCCGGAAGGTCATACCTCCCCAAGTATCTATGCTGCTTTCCCAATGACTAAGGCAGCGCCAGGGATAAAGGAGATCCTAGACCCATTTTTGCCAAATCTGGGTGTTGCGATCTGGACGACGACTCCCTGGACAATCCCTGGGAATTTGGCAGTAGCGGTTAATCCAGAACTGACCTATGCGGTAGTGGAAGGGGGTTCCCAAACTAACCAATCCCAATTCTTATTAGTAGCAGCAGATTTGGTAGAAAGACTATCAGCTACTTTGGAAACTCCACTTACGGTCAAAACGACTGTTAAGGGTGAGGCGTTGGAAAATTGTACTTACCAGCATCCCCTATTTGATCGGGAAAGCAACATTGTGATTGGTGGGGATTACATCACCACGGAATCGGGTACAGGTTTGGTTCACACGGCTCCTGGTCATGGTCAAGAAGACTATGGTGTCGGTCAGCGTTATGGCTTACCTATCCTTTCTCCAGTAGATGCGGATGGTAAGTTTACCGCAGAGGCGGGACAGTTTGCTGGGTTGAATGTGCTCAAGGATGCCAATCCAGCCATCATTGAGGCACTGAACACAGCTGGGTCATTGCTCAAAGAGGTACCCTATGTTCATAAATATCCTTACGATTGGCGCACTAAAAAACCAACTATCTTTAGAGCCACAGAACAATGGTTTGCTTCAGTAGAGGGATTCCGGGATGAAGCAATAAATGCGATCGCATCCGTAAAATGGATCCCTGCCCAAGGACAAAACCGGATTACCCCAATGGTGGCGGATCGTTCCGATTGGTGCATTTCCCGCCAACGGAGCTGGGGTGTACCAATTCCGGTATTCTACGACGAAGAAACTAACGAACCCCTGCTCAATGAAGAAACCATTGCTTACGTCCAGGGAATTATTGCTGAAAAAGGTTCCGATGCCTGGTGGGAACTATCAGTAGAGGAATTGTTACCAGAATCCTATCGTAGTAATGGTAAGACCTACCGCAAGGGTAACGATACCATGGATGTCTGGTTTGACTCCGGGTCATCTTGGGCAGCAGTGGCCGAGCAACGGGAAGAATTACGCTATCCCGTGGATATTTACTTGGAAGGATCAGACCAACACCGGGGTTGGTTCCAGTCCAGCTTACTCACCAGTGTAGCTAGCAATGGCTATGCCCCCTACAAAACGGTTTTAACCCACGGCTTTGTTCTAGATGACCAAGGGCGCAAGATGAGTAAGTCTTTGGGGAATATCTTGGAACCAGCTATAATCATCGAGGGTGGAAAAAACCAGAAAAAAGAACCACCCTACGGCGCTGATGTGCTGCGATTGTGGGTATCTTCTGTAGACTATTCCTCAGATGTTCCAATATCTCAGAGTATTCTTAAGCAGCTAGCCGATGTCTATCGCAAAATTCGCAATACAGCCCGTTTCCTACTAGGCAACCTTCATGACTTTGACCCAGCTAAGCATAGGGTGCCTGTTCAGGAATTACCGGAATTAGACCGCTACATGCTACACCGGATCACAGAGGTATTTGAAGATGTAACTGATGCCTTTGAGAGTTATCAATTCTTCCGCTTCTTCCAGAGCGTACAGAACTTCTGTGTAGTAGACCTGTCTAACTTTTATCTGGATATTGCCAAGGATCGACTCTATATCAGTGCTCGCAACTCACCACGGCGGCGCAGTTGTCAGACAGTGCTACAAATAGCACTAGAAAATTTAGCTAAAGCGATCGCACCTGTACTCTGTCACATGGCAGAAGATATCTGGCAATACCTGCCTTACCAGAAATCCCATGAATCCGTGTTTGAGTCAGGTTGGGTCAAATTAGACGAACAATGGAAAAACCCTGAACTAGCAGCGTCCTGGTCAACCTTGCGCACCATCCGCACAGAAGTCAATAAAGTACTTGAACAAGCCAGAGCGGAAAAGATGATTGGTTCATCTCTAGATGCTAAGGTCTTGCTTTATGTTAAAGATCAACAATTAAAGCAGCGCCTGGAAGCCATGAATCCTTCCGATAGCCTGAGTGGAAATCAAGTGGATGAATTGCGCTATCTGCTCTTAGCCTCTCAAGTAGAATTAGTAGATTCCCTAGAAGCTATACAAACAGCAGCCTATAGGGCTGAATCAGAAACTATAGCGCTAGGGGTAGTCAATGCAGAAGGCTTAAAATGCGATCGCTGTTGGAACTACGGAGCTAAAGTAGGTACAATTGCTGAGCATCCTACCATCTGCGAACGGTGTAATGCTGCCTTAGCTGGTAACTTCTGAGGTGGGTTGTGAACTAACTTGTAAGTTATTGGTGATTTAAAGATTGCTAAGGACGGTTAGCACTATTAGCCAGATCAGGGATTAGAGCTTAAAAACTAATCCCTGATCTATTCCATAGTCTTAATCGCCTCAAGTTTAACTAAAAATTCTTCTGTTAACTTGAAGAACGCTTTAGAGCCAGCAGAATTAGGATGAGCGATAACTACAGGACTAAAACTATCCACGGCTTTAGCAACATTAACATCCATGGGAATGCGAATTTTAAAAATTTGGTTGCTATCGAAATCGTTATCAACTCGCCTCATCACTTGCTTATAGTACCTACCCATCAATCCCCCGCCTGACAAAATAAAGATAATCCCCAACAGGTGCAAGTTAAGAGGACTATCCTGCTGATGACTTTCTTTGAGCCTGGCAATCCGTCTTTCTAGGAGTTGAATCCCTACAATAGATAAAGGTTCTGGTCTGGCTGGTAGCAGATATAAATCACTAGCCACAATGCCACTGCGAGTCAAAAGATTGTAGCCAGGAGCGCAATCTAAAATAATAAAGTCATAGTTAGGGATAATCGGCTCTAAGATCCCTTTGATTAATAAACTTTCAAAGTGGCTCCAAACCTTACTAAATTCTACCTCCCCTTGCTGAATAGATTGCTTATGGAGTAGATCAGAAACTACATATTCATCATAAAGCTCAATATCTCCCGGCAATAAATCCAATCCTTTGATATTACAATTATCAGTTTGAATAATATCCTCAATTGTTAAGCGACTGCGATAGCTAGGTTTAGTGACTTTGTCAATTAACCGACTTAATGTCCGCCTTCCTTTTCTAGCTTTAGCAAATGCTTGGGGCTGCATTAAGCTCAAGGTCCCACTAATTTGGGTATCTAAATCGACCACCAAGACCCGCTTATTATGATTTTTGGCTAAGCAAGTGGCCAAGTTGACAGTGAGGGTGGTTTTGCCCACACCACCTTTCATATTGACTGTACTAATGACTAATCCCATTTATTAACGTGATCTTGCCATGACACTATTTATCATCATTCAGTATTATTGGTTACTAGGCAAGAATTCTGATGGATTACTATGATTTACCCTTGGGCAGTCCGCAATCATCGGGTAAGTTGTCGAGAGTTATACTGGAATCCTCGGTTGAATCCTCAACTGATGTCATCGTTGTGTATCGTGGTGATTGTATTAGAGAATTCAGTTGCCAGAGCCAGATTTGTTTTGTATCCTAACTAAATACCCCCCAAAATTGGGGGGATTTCAGCTAGGGAAAAGGTATTTGGCGAAACCTGAACTGTTATGAAACCTTTTCCCTTTTCTTTTTTTAGGTTAATCAGAAACCAAGGGTTTCTAAACTTCCCTTGGGAAGATTTTTAGATAATGTTAGTGAGATTGATGGTGAGATTAATTTCCCCGTTTTCCTTTGAGCATGGAAGCAGCACCAAAGGCACCAAATACTAACATACCCAATACAGATGTAGGTTCCGGAACTTTAACACCACCATTGATGAAGAATAATGTCCGGTCATACACCTTGCCACCAACTTGTCGCCCTAAGTCTCTGCCGAATAGATCTCCATCATCGAAGTGAATGCCACCGTAGATGCGAGAAATACCAGCTTCATCAGCAGCATCGGAAAATGTCTCCCAAAATAGGGTGACTTCATCGGTAGGAGTCAAACCAGGTTCAAAACGAGAGGCACCAGGAGCAAAGGTTACTGAATTGCCGAATTCATCACTACCGGTAAATAGCTTGAAAATTTCAGCCGCAGAAGCACTGAAAGCACTATGTCCTGAGGTGAATTCCGCAAAGGGAGGGGATGGATCGGCACCAGGAGTTTGGTAGGTAATGAAATCACTGGCTAATAGCCTTACGGTTCCTAGTCCTGGTCCACCATAGGATTCGATGGCAAAGCCTCCCAGCTCCTCATCGAATTCACCAATCAAGCCCAGCTCACCGAGTTCGCGAATGGCTCGGACGGGACGAGTATAGTCGTAGAAAACTTTTGCTTCCCAAGTAGCAATACCAGCATCCAAAACCGCATTCCCCAGACCAAAGTAAAGTTGGATATCTTCATCTAGGGTTTGGTCATCCCGTTCCGAGATGAATGAACCAAAACCCATCCAAGTTCCAGGAGGGTAGGGAGTGCCAGAGGGGTCTTCCCAAAACTCAGCTACTAGTTTTTGCTCATCGGTGAGATTAGCGCTAACCTCAATGAGCCGTTCAGCTTGCTCGATAAATCCAGGGTTAACAACGTCAGTATTAACCTCCCCGTCTTCGTTAACCAGACTAACCTCTGTGCCATCCTCAAGAGTGACAGTACGTTCCTCCCGATTCAGAGTACCCTCTACAAGCAGAAAAGGTTCTGGTGCTGGTGGTCTAAATTCAGACCCAGAGCTCAAGGCAAAGGGAGTAACGTTGCCCCACTGGGGAGTAAGAAACCGTTGCAGTCTGGCATCCGGGCTGTCAATTGGTACCCGCTCTGGTGTCCAGCGAGTGATATCGACGACGTTATCAGGACTGTTGAGGGGCTGAAAGCCAGTGGTGTCGGAGTAAGGAACACCAAGTGTACCCCTCGGGTCATCCCCTAACTGGTTGGAACCATCTTGACGTCGGAACTCCAATAAGCTGTTGGCTACTGTCCGGCCAACTTGGGTAGCAATAGGAATAGAAGCAGGGTTGCTAGCAAGCGATCGCAGATCAGTCAGAAGGGCATCAAAGGAAGCAACTTCAGAAGGGAAAAGGTCTGAGAGGACGCTATGAGCCGCATAGCTAATGGCTAGGGACTTATTTTCCAGGGTGTTCTCAATATCAGGACGTTGCAGAGTATCCCCAAGAGTGGTGCTAATCGGCGTTCCTTCATAAGCTGACCAGGCATCGTACATGGCAGTACCCAAGATGCCATAAGCCCGGGAGGCTCCTGTCGGACCCAATTGGGGGTTATTTTCTACTGCCCTCAAGGCTTGATCCACCCACAGATTAGCGCTGTTGTCTAGTGTCAGGTCTATGGCTTGTGCTGGTAAGCCCAGGGATAGACCTGCGGTTGTTACTCCAATGGTTAGGAGTGACGATAGATGCTGTCGTTTTTTCAGCCCTTGATGGTGAGCTGAAAATAAATTTTTCATATTTACACCCGTGACTGGTTGTTCTTCAAAAGACCTTTTGCAAAAGTCAATTTCTACAAGGCCACTACAGTAGTTATCACCCTGTTGTGAATTTTTTATGCAAAAGGTCTAAAAATTGGACGGTAGATTGGACGGTAGCCAAACGTCGTTGCCGATCGGATTGGTTACCTTGGAAAAAGTAATGATGAGATCAGGTCGTCTCACCAATTTAGGTTTAGGAGAAAATTTAGGATAAATAGTCTCCCGAGAACACTAGAGGTAAACACACGGACGTCTTGCCGTTGAGTCAAGTACCCAAACAGACTCAAAACAGATTAGGAACTCTGGCCATAAATTCCTTATATCTCGTTGATTAATCAGAGTCTTTGGGAGTTCTCCGTACTTGATCCATAGGTCAAAATTTTTGGCTAGATTTAAATCCTTCACATTTATCATCCGTATTTTTACAAAAAACTTCAATCTTCATCAGTAAAATTCTTGATAACTTTAATAAAACTTCACAAAAAATATCCTTATTTTCACACTTAGTATATAGACTATACTACTCCTAAATGATAATAGATAAAGCCTCATAAGTGCCTAAATTAGGCATAGTAAATAATCGATATTCAATAAATAATTCAAATAATTTCTTAGTGAGCTTGAAAGATTGACATCGTTGATGCATCTGTTGTAAAAGCTTTTTAGCCT
>NZ_JAAHHM010000117.1:0-19782 GCF_010692445.1 Moorena sp. SIO3E8
GGAAACTGTCTGCTGATAGCGTACTGTCGGGGGTTTTGTACCTAGATAAGTGCTACGCAGAAACTCTTAATCGTGAGGTTAAGAAGCCCGCGCCGTAATCAAAGATTCGGCGTCGGGAGTATGTCACAGAAGTTATCTCCAGTCAGAGTATCATTACCCAGACCACCACTTAATAGGTCATCCCCAGCATCACCCCAGAGTTGATCATCCCCTCGACCACCATAGAGGGAGTCGTTACCAGATTTACCGCCAATGCGATCGCTTCCTGAACCACCGTAGAGAATATCATCGCCACCAGCCTTACCACCTGCGGACTTGCTGTTGTTATCTCCGCGCAGGATATCATCACCATTGCCACCAAATAGGATATCATTACCCGATCCCCCAGCAATGGTATCATTTCCATCAAAGCCATTGATCAGATCAGCATCAACAGTCCCAATCAACTGGTCAGCCCCTTGAGTACCGTTAATCTCGGAGGTAGTTTCTACTATTGCTGTCGGGGATTGAATAGTATCGAGGTCTAGCCCAAATGCTAGGAATTGGGTAATCTGGCTGTCATTGAAATTGTTATCGCTAGCAACAATTAGGGATTGTCTGCCATCAGATAAGGTTGGACCAAATGCGATCGCTTCACTATTGTCCAGACGAATGCCTAAGTCATCGAAATCCAAGAGTAACCGTTTCTCAGCAACTTGCTCAACCTCCAACAGTTCACTGTCTGGGTTAGTGGGGTCACTCAAGAGGTTATCAACATCACTAATATCTGTAGCGCCTTGGAGCCGGACTTCGTACAGCCTGAGATTATTACCAACACCAACGGCAAAAGAACGCTCTAGGGCTAGTAACGTCCCGGTATTATCTAGCGCTAGTAATTCTACTAAACCATTATCCGCAAAACTACCAGGAGGGTCAGACTGATTAGGAATGGTGTCAGTGATGTAGAGGAATTCTTGAGCCGGTGCCCCAGTTTGTAAATCATACTGTAGAATCCGAACAGGGCTTTGATCTTCTAGTGTCGAAGCCAGGCCATCCTGAATCAGAGCATTCTCTACTGCAGTATAAAGGAAGCGCTCATCTGGGGTAATGGTCAGACTTTCAAAGGCAAGATTGTTACGAATGCCCTTTGTTCCATCAGAGGTAGGTAAGAACTTATCTGGTACCGTCAGCTGATTGAACTGTTGTCCTGCTAGAGAGAATTCATTGACGAAGGGATTAAGAAGATTGTTAGCATCTCCTTCAGAGGAAATAAACAAGGTTCCAGCACTAGTCAAGGCAATCCCTTCTGGATCAATACCCCGTTCTGGGAAAGGATCACCGCTAGCATTCCGTAAAGTAGTGACACCTGTAAACCCGACATCACCGTTGTCTAGACTACCATCACTTAAATCAATATCAATAGTATAGAAACGAGCGGGAGCATTTTGGCTGCGGTCATCAGACATACCATAGTAAACACCATTAGCTGGATCGTAGGCTAAACCAGAGATACCACCAACTTCTGTATTCTCAAACTGCAATCCAGTATTAAAACTAACCTCTCCAAGGAAGTTAATACCAGTGACAACTTTCGAGTTACTATCTACCACTGTCGGCTCTACCTCAACATCAACATATACTAGACGGTGATCAGAACTGGGAAAGGGGAAATCACCCACTAGCTCAAAGGCAGGGTCATCACTTTTTGGCCAGAAAACCGTTGCGTCAGTGATAGGGAGATTCTCTGAAGGCAACACATAATCCACCCGCAGGTTGCCAGGACCACCAAAGTTTTCCTCACCAAAGTCAGCGGTGTCAAAGGCTGGATTACCTCCATGAGTCAGGTTATTCAATCCCTGGCGGTTGGTAGCATCCACCCCTCCTTCACTTGAGGGTGTAACAGAGGTGTTCACTAACGGGTTATCTAGAATTTGCAGGATGGCGTTATCAGTACTATCCCCATCAAAGGGGTCAGCATTTTGGTCTCCCATGATCACAAAGCGATCGCTTGCCAACAGACCACCGAAGTTCCCTTCGTCATCATAAATGTAATCCCCAGCTCCGGGAGTGATATAATCTGACCAGAACCGAATTTCATCATGATTACGGGTACCATTGCGGTCTTCTGCACCATCAAACACTGGAGGGGTAGGATGGCTAGCGAGAACGTGAACTGTTTCACCGTTGATAGTAATGGGAATATCCCAGTGACTCTTGGAAGATAGGCGGAATACAGCTAATTCTTCCTCAGAGTACCAGGATTCCCCAGTAACTGGATCTACAGGAAGCAAGGCATCTGGCATATCTTTCCAGAGGAAGTTTTGAAAGGTGCGTATATTCTCTGTATCAATTGGGTGTTTGGAAAATAGCACCATCCCAAACTGTCCTGGAAAGAAGCCGAAGCCAAAGGCATCATTCCCCCCGCCAACTTGCCCGTTATTATCTAAGTCAAATCCAGAGGGAATCCCGGTGTTAGAAGGTGCGAGATAAACATAGGGGAAGTCAATCGATGTCGCACCATTTTGACTAACTGAAAGATAGTTATCTTGGAAAAGTTTGGCCGCTTCTCCATTCTCATCGAAATCAAATTCATTGATTAGCAATACATCCGGTGAGCCACGCTGAATAATTTCAGCTACCGCCTGCGCCTGGCTATTATCAGTAGTGGATAAATCTTGAATTAAATCCCCTTGATTGGAGCGATTTAAAGAAGCATTAAAGCTGGAAAAGCGAACATCAAGATTAGACATATTAATTTTTTTTGTACCTAAATTTTGAGCACCTCAGTCATCAACCTATGACCAAATAATAAAAACCGGGTAATTAAAGGATTCCCCGGTTTTACAACGGATTAGATAATTGTGAAATCAGCCTCTGTTAGAGGAGTATCAGTCGCAAAGGTTGCTAATAGTTCATTGTCCAAACTAATGCGAGCATTTTGGGAATCTTGTTCAATGGATAACTGACCAAAGGTCAAACCATCGGCTAAACCAATGAGGTCGGTGAAACCAGTTTCTTGTAGGGTTGCGATTAAAGGCTCTTCTAGAGATAAGCCTTGGTAATCGAAGAATGTAGGATGCTTGGTTTCAGGATAGATACCGATTTTTTTACCGGTTTCCGCTTCTACCTGCTGGAGTAGTTCGATAACCTCTTTGAAAGTGGGAATTTCAAACTGACCATCGAACTCATCACTACGGAAGTCACGAGACTGAACAGCACGCAGTTGCTTGATTTCTGCTAAGGTGAAATCTTCAGCAAAGTAACCAGTAATTTCTTCACCATCCAGAAGTTTGGTTGACTTGCGGTCTTCACCAAATACTTCAGCTACGTTAGTGGTATCATCTAGCAACGGTTCGTGACGAGCAATCAAGACACCGTCTTTGGTGATTACTAGGTCAGGCTCAATGAAATCAGCCCCTTGTTCAATCGCAAGAGCGTAAGCTTCTAAGGTATGCTCTGGACGCTCACCGCTAGCACCACGGTGTGCAATGACTAGAGGAGGCTCACCATTGAGGCTATTGAACTTTAAATCTGGGTTTTGAGGCGATCGCACAAATTCCCCTGTGGTATTTCCGGGGATATTGGGAGTGGAAATAGGGGCTTCGAGCAGTTTACCAGTGCTATCGAAGTGAAGTAGAAACGGACCGAATTCGTCACCAATCCAGATATCGCCCTTAGCATCAATCACAAAAGACTCGATATCAAAATCCGCCCCGGTCAGAAAGCGTCCGCTACTGTCTTCGTTAACAATCTTGAAAGGAATTTTGCCATCAGGGTCAGACAGTTGAACAAAGCCTTCAATCTCTACACTACCATCTCCATCCTCTGCACCCTTGAAATCAGGATTAACTTGATAGAGTCTGAGCAGATAATCCGCACTATTCTCTTGGGCTCCAAAACCGTTATCTGATAGGAACCAAAAAGAGCCACCCCCACTAGGAGCAAACTGAACACCACTAAAGCCTTGAACAGGTTGTCCATCAAACGGACCGGTGCGACCATTGGCAGAAATCGGTTCACCGTTGCCATTGTCTGCACCAGACTGGGGTCCTTCTGCAAAGGTATCAGCTGGTAAAGATGCAAATCCTTTTAATTTCATAAAATCCTGGAATCAACGAGACTAAAACTCTCGAATTTAGGGTTTTGATATCTAGAGAGTTAGAAGCACAGAAACTAGCCAAATTATTGTGTCAGCTAATGGGCTACCTCACAGCGTCGTTCGCACAGCGTGGCCATTCGCGTAGCGTGGCCTAAAGGCCAAGGCCAAAGCCTGTGCCACGCACGCTACGCGAACACCTAATACGCAATCATTACCAATCTTCAACAGCATTGGCATGGGTTTACGTGATGATTGAAACTAGCTGAACTCCCTTAGTCAGGGTTTCATTTCCAGGTTAAATTTTGATTGTAGTTATATAAATTTAATTATAAGGTTTGGTTAACAGTTGTTTTTGAACTTTATGTAAATGTTTAGTGTAATTTTATCTGACTAGTGTATAAAGAGTTTGTTAAGTTTACCTAAAATTAACCTAAAATTAACTTTTTCATTTTGTTCTTAACCTTGAGGCGATAGTTTTTTTATAAAACTGCTAACTAAGTAAGGCGTCGGCAAGGATGTTTGTTATCAACGATTTTAAGAACTAATATGCAAGGAAAGGGAATAGGGAATAGGGAATAGGGAACAGGGAACAGTGTAAAAAAAATACCAATTAAAATAGGCTGGGCAAATTTCTATTATCTAGAATACTCACCCATAACCAAACGGTTCTTGCCCACCCTACAAGCTTTAGTTGCTGCGGTAAGCTTATCGTTAGGTGTTGGGCATCGAGTCGAATGGAGATAATTCTTGATTTGATAAGTCAGCTTTTTTAACCCAAAGTTGTGCAACCATCTCAGCACGGGATGAAACTTTCAGCTTCCGAAACATTCGCTTGAGAGCTTGCTTGACTGAATTCTCTGTAATCCAAAGTTCAGTCCCAATTTCTGCGTTAGTGCGTCCCAATGCAACTAATTCGGCAATTTGCAATTCACGAGGGGTTAAGCGATCGCTTTTGAAAGATTGGTGCTGGGAGCGCACGGTTGTAGCCCAAACAGACAAGTGCAAACTGACTGCACTCATATCCGCTAGATTCTGTGTATTGAAAGCAGGCATTGACCGTTCACGAGTGCAGCCTACGGCACCTACTAATTGACCACTGCTGATGATTGGTCCTGCCATCACATGCCAATGATCTGGCCGAGGACAAATCAAGGCCCAAACCTTGGGCGATGCTACCAATGATTCATGGGCAGGAGCGTGATGCTCAACGATATAGCTTGACACTCCCCGGCCTAAAGGCGCGGGGATTCTTGCTTCAACGGGGTGACTTGTTTAACCAGGCCAGAGCCAGGAAAAATAGAGGTCGCCTCTCCACAAGCGTATTTGGTCTATAACCTAGGTTTCGATGTGCCGGAAACGAAACCTTAGAATAGTGGAGCCTTAATCAAAAAGGTTAAAACTTTTTACTCATAGCCGACTAACTATAAAGGCTCCACTATTCTTACGGTAACTTCTAACCCCACCGTACCTAAACTTATTAACAAATAAAGATAAACATTTTTTTAGGGATCTTAGACTTTCATAGACTTCCAAATCGTTAGACTTGATTGTGCAACCTGCTTATCTCAAAACAGGTTTTTTACACTGTCTACTTATTCTGTGATCATGTTCCTCTAGGATACTATTTTTTTGTTATGTCTTTATCTTAACACAAAGCCGTCCTGGAAGAACGGGGCTAATGACCCAGATTTTTTTTTGGTAAAACAGGGTTATGGTCGATAGATAGGGCGATTTTTAGGGATTCCTGAAGCGATGCAGCGCGGTCTTGGGGGTTTCCCCCATGAGCGACTGCATCAAGAAGCTTTTGATTAACTGGAGGCAATTGATCGAAGAAAAAAACACCCCATCGCTTTGCCGCAAAATGCTCACCAATTTTTGGGACAATGCGCGATCGCAAGTCTGCTTCATCCTTGACCTGATGAATGGCTTTAAATAAAAACTGCAAGGAACTCGTCATGACCGTGAGGACCAAAAGTGTACTCGATCGGGTACTGGGCAACCCAAACTGCCTCCCCTAATCTTACCTTTAGCCTCAATATTAGGAGAAAACCGATGTCTCAATACGCTCACCCTGAAGTTTTGGTCAATACACAATGGCTGATGGATCATCTAGAAGATCCGATGGTGCGTGTGGTTGAAGTTGATATGAGTCCAGAATCTTACAAAGATACTCATATTCCGGGGGCTATTTTCTGGAATTTCTCCACTGATCTCTCCATGCCCGACTTCGGAATGAATTTAGACCCCACTGCGATTGAGGAACTGTTGTCACGTTCAGGAATTTCCCAAGAAACGACTGTCATTGCCTATGGTAGTTACCCAGGCACAGGAGCTTTTATTTTCTGGTTTCTGAAGCTCTTTGGACATCAAAAAGTGTATGTCCTTAACGGTGGTCATCAGAAATGGGTGGCAGAAGGTCGTCCAGTAACATCAGACTTGTCAAACTTTCCGCCCACCTCTTATCAAGCAACCTCTCCCAATCCTGACTTACGAGTTCTCCAGGCAGAGGTGCAAGCATCTTTAGAGAAAACGGATTGTGTGGTGCTAGATGTGCGGACTCCTCAAGAGTATTCTGGTGAGATATTTATGATCAAGCCGCCAGAAGGAGCTGAACGTGGAGGGCATATTCCAGGTGCGGTGCATCTTGAGTATACTCATACCTTGAATGAGGACGGTACATTTAAGTCAGTAGAAGAGTTACATGCTCTTTACAGCAGCCGAGGTGTTACAGCTGACAAAGAAATTTTTCCTTATTGCGCGATTGGTGCACGCTCTGCGTACACTTGGTTCGTCTTGAAGTATTTACTCGGCTATCCCAAAGTGAGAAATTATGATGGATCGTGGAATGAGTGGAGCCGTCTGCCTCATGCGCTGATTGAGCGGTAAAAAAAATACCAATTAAAGTAGGGTGGGCAAATTTCTATTATCTAGAATACTCACGCATAACCAAACGGTTTTTGCCCACCCTACAAGCTTTAGCTGACCCACTGAGCACTCAATTGTGAAAATGTCTTGATGCAATAGCGAGTGGGGGAAACCACGGCAGTCGCTGGGGGAACGGCAGTCGCTCATGGGGGAAACCCCCAAGACCGCGCTGCCTCCCCAAGACCGCGCTGCCTTCCCAAGACCGTAATGGTGCGTTTGACCCGTAATTAAATTCGCCACGGGTCGCACCTCTGCATCGCTGCAATAGTTTTTATAACACTTTTATCCCACTAATCCGATTAAACTCATTAATCCCAGTTGACCCTACTCCTTGAGATGGCGACAATGCAATAGTTTTTCAGCACCCTCTTCTCTGTATTACTCCATTTCATCCATTGCACCCATCCAGTTCTTCTGTAAATCGCGATAGTGCAATAGTTTTACCAAATCCTGGCATTTTCAGAAAACGTGTGTTACCTTAATAATATCGTTAAAGCAATGGTTTAGTCGCCATGATGATTTCCACCGCACAAGCCGCTGAATTACTCGGTGTTTCTGCCACTCGCGTCCGTTACCTTCTGGGCAAGGGTAGAGTTAAAGGGGCTTATAAGGTGGGGAGAACTTGGGTGATTCCTTTGTTTGATGGTATGCCGGTGGTCACTCCTGGCACTCGCGGACCAAAACGGAACTGGTCAAAGCGTACAAATTACACCAAGACCGTAATTCATGTTAACCAGAGGGTGATTCGCAACAATCTCAAGACGGGGGACCGGAATCCTGTGATTACGGTGAAGCGAGGCTCTAAAAATGTTTACGGTCATACGGTGGAGGTCAATGGCCCCTGTCGGGTGATGTATCGTCCAGATGATCCCCTTAAGTGTGGAGCACGGGTGTGGATTGAGACTATTTCTGATTTTGAAGTGATTTCAGCGTGATGGGTCAGCTGTTCAGTATTGAGATTGGGATACCTAAATTGCTCAAAGGGAATAGGGAATAGGCAACAGAGATACAATCCTGTGTACCTGATTAGGGTAAAAAAAACTAGATTAGCAAAAATCTCCCTATCTCCCTATCTCCCTATCTCCCTACTCGTGAAATTCTTAATTAGACCCATCAAACACTGGTATGCCATCATTTGATGATTCTGCTGGTGCAGGTGCTGGAATTTCAGGGCTAGTGTCAGGAAAACGTTCACCACTAGTTTTCGGTTGGGCTTGTGGTTTGGTAAAAATAAATTCCCTGGTGGGAGTAGGTGGTGAGGGTTGAGGGCTACTGGTCCATTGTGGCGCGACAGTATTAGCGATCGCACCATAGGTAAGATAGATGTGACCTAATTGTTTGCCCTGATACATACGTTTGGTAAATCGCCAACCAGGATCAAGAAAGATTTTGAGAAAGCCATTCGCCAAACCTCTGGTGCGGCCAATCTCAATGTCTGGGGCATTGCGGTCAATGCGGTGACTCCCTACTAATACCAATTCTCCATTCCGCTTAACCACTCTGAGCATATAGTCTAGGCCGAAGTCTTGACTATCGACCCGCATAGAATAGCCGTTGCTATCTGTACTGCGCCCACAAATTCCTGTAAAGTCAAAGTCGAGCAGCAGAGGATCTACAATAACTGGGTTAGTGCCACGTTCACGCCAGCACGCTTGCCAGTTTGCTATCTGCTCAATGACTAGTAATTGATATTGGTTGTAGCCAAAAGGGGCAGCTACTGCAATAAAATTGTTTTCGTTAACTTCGATGTTGTCAAAAGTATTCGCTGCTGCTGGATTGATAGCGCCTAAGGTAAGGCAAGAAGCTGTAGTGATTGCAGTAGCTGCTAGCCAGGGTGATGTGTTCATGGGTTTTACCGTTCCTAAGTTAGACCATTCCCAGTAGACGCTAGCACTAAAGAATTTGCTCCCCTAGTGATACAGTCAAATTATATCAACTCGGCTTGATGGAGAATATCGTAGGAAAAGAGAAAACGTCAGCAGTCAGCGGTCAGCCGTCAGCGGTCAGTAGTCAGCGGTCAGTGGTCAGCCGTCAGCTTATTTTATTCACAACCTGTTCGGTGTAGCTTCGCCTACAGCCAATAGCTGATAGCACCTCAAGTAGCGTGGCACAGGCTTCGACGCTAGGAGCTAGGGCATTAGCTGAGCGCTGAGCACTGATTACTGATAGCTGATTACTGATAGCTGATTACTGATAGCTGATTACTGATAGCTTACGTTACTCGTTAATCGTCACTTTCACCATTTGAACAGGGGTTTTGGGGCGATCACCGCGATCAGTAGGGGTGGTTTGAATCTGGTTCACCACATCCATACCCTCAGTCACTCTACCAAAAACCGGGTGCTTCGAGGGGCCTGGAGAAAACCAATCGAGATAGGAATTGTCCCGTGTATTGATGAAAAACTGGCAACTACCGCTATTGGGAGCACCGGTATTTGCCATAGATAATGTACCTGGTTCATTGGAAATTTTGGCATTGTCCGGGTGCTCATCCTGGATGCAGCCGTCAGGACCATTCCCGGTACCGGCGCGACCACTATTGGGATCCTTGCTATAGGGACAGCCAAACTGAATCATGAAGTTATTAATCACCCGGTGAAAATGAAGACCATCGTAGAAACCAGACTTGGCTAGTTTAATGAAATTACCGGCTGTCTCTGGCATCACATCGGTGAACAATTCCACGGTAATTGTGCCTAAAGAGGTTTCTAGGGTTGCGGTTGGGTTTGCCATCTATATTTCTCAGTTAATGAGAGTTTTGTTAACACTCAACCAGGATACAGCAGGGAGTGGGGAATCGGGAGTGGGGAATCGGGAGTGGGGAATCGGGAATCGGGAATCGGGAATCGGGAGTCGGGATTCGGGAGGTAAGCTATCAGCTATTAGCTATCAGGTATCAGCTATCAGCTTATGCCCACGCTACGCGAACAGCCATCAGGTATCAGCTATCAGCTTATGCGCTACGCGCACGCTACTAGATCGGTGCTTTTGAATAAGCGATGCAGCGGGTTAGGTCACAGGCTGGAAGCCTGTGCCACGGCTGACTGCTGACTACTGACCGCTGACTACTCCCTACTCCCTACTCCCTACTCCCTACCTAACAATTTCACTAAACGACCTCTTACCGATCCTCTGGGGTGATGGTTTAATGTCAGGAGGAAGAGATTGCACTACTCCCCATTTAGTTACTAATTCTTTTAGCAGCATCTCTTGCTCAGTCCGGAATTTGGTATAGTCTCCCCCTGAATTCATGACAGCAAACCAAACAGTGCCATAGGTTTGAGTTGGTAAGGCTCCGGCTAAGGTACTAACATAATTCAAACTACCGGATTTAACTACTGCTAAGTTAGGCAATGGACGTTCATTTAATATACCTTTGTCTTCTCCTACGATGGCAAATACATCAGCAACGGTCATGTTGTATTGCTGAAGATAGCGCTCAATGGCGAGAAATACAGCAGTGACAGCCCGAGGAGACATGCGATTTTCTTCACCTAAACCAGAGCCATTGATTAAGGTAATTTCTGATTGGGGTACTCCCGCTGCTTCTGCTGCTTTGCGGGCTACCACCTTGGCACCACCAGCGGTATTGGCTAGCATTTCGGCCATTTTATTATTACTGTAGCGATTCATTTTCTTCAGCAGTTCCGCCAGGGGAAAGGAATACTGGCGGACTAGGGGCTGTAGATTGTCAGGGGGTGAAGCTACTACTTGCACAGAGCCTGCGATCGCAATTTCCGGTCTAGGGGTACCTGGGGGTAAGGTCTGATACTGAGTTTCTGCTGCTGGTGGCCAACTCTTACCATTCAAGCCTTGCTTGAGCAGAGTGCCAGCTTTGAGGGGTAAGGTCTCAAAATTCATATAAAACTTACCCACAATCACCAAATTACCGGTTACTTGCTTGATTCCTAACTGATTTAACTGGTTGCCTACTGCTATGGCTTCTTCCCAAACAAAAAAGGGGTCTTCTGATCCTTCAACCACTAGGTCTCCTTGTAGCACCCCGTTCTCAATCGGTCCGGTGGCGCTAAATTTGGTAATGAATTGGTGGTCAGGACCAAGGGTAGAAAGAGCGGCTAGGGTGGTGGCTGCTTTGGTAAGGGATGCTGCCGGTAAGGGAATAGTGCCTTGGTGATTAGCTAAGAGGGTATCTCCTGATTCGATCCATATGCCTTGATTGGTCTTAGTCATCCCTTTGGAGGATAATCCTTTCAGGTATTGGTCAACACTCTGTTGGCTTCCTGGATTAGGATTCGTTTCCGCAACGGTTAGGGGTTGATCAGGCTTTTCGATCACCTTTAGTGCATTCTCTGGTTCTGACGAGTTGGAAGCATCTGGATCAGGAGATGGCGATACACCCTTAGGGGAATCCGCCCCATTACATCCAATTAGTAGTGCTAGGAGTAGTGTAGATAGTGTAGCAGTTACATATTTATATAGCATTTTTAGTTTAGTTGTGAACATACTCCTTTAGGCAAGAGGCAAGAGGCAAGAGGCAAGAGGCAAGAGGCAAGAGGCAAAAGGCAAAAGGCAAGAGGCAAGAGGCAAGAGGCAAGAGTAACCCACCCCTAACCCCTCCCAGGAGGGGAAATAGCTCCAGAGTTTTATAGGAAAATAAAAAAAGACCTTCTTAGTTTACATCTCGAATACAAATTTTATACCATTGCAAAATATATCATGAAACCAAATGCTTGTTTAGGATAAGACCAAAAAATCCTCCAAGCTCTTTCCTGCTTTTGCCTTTCGCCTCTTGCCTTTTGCCTTTTGCCTTTTGCCTTTTGCCTTTTGCCTTGAATCATAGTTTCACATTTAAACTGAAAATGCTATATCTTTTCCTCTAACTGTTTAAGTTTCAAATTTACTTCCAAATCATCCCGTCCCACAATAGTTTCTATGTTACCGAGGCGTTCTTCTATTTGTTGAACTTGATTAGGAAGAAGGGTTTTATCGGACTTGTTATGAGAGTGCCAAACAAAAGCGGTGCTAGTTGCTGCGCCCCCGATCACAATCATCGGTATGGCTAACTTATATTTGCCTGGGGCAAAAATCATACAAATCGCTAACATTCCAGTAGCATAAGACCAAATTTGTTTGGTGGTCATAGCACGGATATTAAGAGATTTCTCGAATTCGGATTGTTGTTGATAAGTCATGGTTTAGTAAAGGGAGTAGGGAGTAGGGAGTAGGGAGTAGGGAGTAGGGAATCGGGAATCGGGAATCGGGAGTGTGGAACAGGCATCTTGCCTGTATCGGGCATCTTGGTGGAATGGGCATCTTGCCTGTATCGGGCATCTTGGTGGAATGGGCATCTTGCCTGTATCGGGCATCTTGGTGGAACGGGCATCTTGCCTGTTACAATTCCCAGGCGGGCAGGATGCCCATTCTACTGATATTGATCGGAAGATTCAGCAATGACTTAAGCTGATAGCTGATAGCTGATAGCTGATAGCTGACCGCTGACCGCTGATCGCTTACATCCCATCACCTATTACTAATCTTTCAAAAGTTCTGATCCATGGTCAGTAAAATTTTCAAGACTCCCCGCTGCTGGGCATGGTTAAAGGCGGTTAACCCTTCTTCAACTGGGTAATGAGCTTGGATTAGGTAGTTGACATTTACTTTATCTTGTGCTAATAAATCAATGGCTGGTTTAAAGGGACCGCAACGGGAACCGATTAGGGTAATTTCGTCTACTACCAGAGACGAGGCATCAAAGGTTAGGTTGCCAGCGTAGGTACTTTTTAATACCAGGGTACCTCGTGGGCGCAACGCTCGACGGGCAAGGGCAAATCCTTCGGGGTTGCCAGTACACTCGACTGAGATATCGAAACTACCGTTAGTGATGGCATCGGCAAAGCCTACCTTAATTCCTCTGGCTTCTAAATTGGCCAATTTCTCGTGATGACGGCCAATCACAAGCAAATTGCAGCCCGTTAGGGCTAGGGTTTGTGCCACCAGTTGTCCGAGCTTACCGTCTCCCACTACTAACACCTGGTGATCGGGAGCAACCTTGATTTGTTCCTGAATTTCCAGAGCAGCAGCCAAAGGTTCAGTAAAGGTGGCGGCATCAGTAGAAATAGTATCGGGTAAGGGATGTAAGTTTTTTACGGGCAAGGTCAGATAGTCAGCAAAGGCTCCGTTACGGTTAACAATACCTAAGACAGTACGGTTTTGGCAGTGAGTCGGTTGTCCACTTCTACAAAATCGACACTCACCACAGGCGGCATTAATTTCTCCCACCACCCGCTGGTTGACTAAATTGTCTGGTCCATCTTCCACAACACCAACAAACTCATGACCTAATATACCCTTGTAGGGGTAATAGCCTCGGATTAGTTCCAAATCAGTGTTGCATATCCCCGCACGCAATACCCGCACTAAGGCTTCATCAGAGGGTGGTGATGGCACAGGTAGGTCAGTGCGCAGTTGCAGTTGCTGGTTTTCGAGCCAGAGTCCTTTCATTGTTGGTTGTTGTGACAAGATTGAGAAATTGGTTCTTATAGCGCTACGCCCAAGGCAAAAGGCAAAAGGCAAAAGCGATGCAGCGCGGTCTTGGGGGTTTCCCCCATGAGCGACTGCATCAAGAAGGCAAAAGGCAAAAGCTTTTGCTGCTTGTATCCATGTCAAACACCTTAATGCGTAGTGCTACATTTCCCATTTTAATCGGTGGCATTACTGAACTGGAGTAGGGTAAAAATTCTACCAATTTCGGAAATTACTACTACACCTTAATTTGATATGGGTGCATCTGATCAAAGCTGTTTAACCCGGTGGTGCGTTACGGGACGGGCTTTTTAAACACTGGCGATGGAGAAAATCAGTACCAGCCCGTCCCTAACACACCCTACGCCACTAAACTTCTGTCCATCCGTCGATTGTTGCCATCAAAATATTTACCAGGGGATGGTCTATGGCTTCCTTGAACGCTTCCACTCCTCCTGCTTTCAGGGCATTGATAACTTTATTTTTTAGGGTTGGGTTATTTTTTATTTTCTCAGCAGCCTTGGCTACAACTGTTAATTTCTCAATCTCATTACTGGTGGGATTAGTCTGGGATAGTTGGTTGAGGAGTTGCTGGATTTCTGCTGCTGCATCGGCTAGGCTTTGGGTTTCCTCTGATGTAAAATTATTCGTGTTAATTTGTCTAGCATTGTCGTTGAAAACATTAAAATTATTAGGATTATTAGCTTGGCTTTGATCTATATCTAGATTATCTATATTAAAATTACGGGAATTATCTGACATATCACTCTCTGCTTTAGCTGTAACATCAAAAATATTTTTAATCGGTCTACTAACCAGTGGTTCAATAATTTTCATTAAGTTTTCGCTTTGCTCACGATAAATTTCTATTATCTGCTCATCTTTAGCTTTTAGTTCTGCTTTATATTTTTCTAATTCTTGGAGCACAAGTTCATATTTTTGCTTGAAGTCACTATGAATCTTTTCCTTATTCGTATCAGGGGGAACACTTACTTTAACAACAACGACACCATCCCCTTTATTTTCAATACTCTGAATAGCTAGTTCTGTATCTTCATTCTCTACTTGGACTTTTTTGAAAGCAGTAACAAAAGCTTTCCAATCAACACCATTTTGGAAAATAAGGTCAACAGTATTTAAGACTTCTTGGAATAGCTTGGTAAATTCTCCTGCTTGAAAGTCATCGCTACTTGGACGACGCTCTCGACTTCCTTGAGGATTGGAATTTTCTAGTAAAAAGACATACTGACAATCAATATTAGTTAAGGTAGTTGTTGAGTCAATATTCCACGCTTCTAAACACGCTCCGGTAAAATAAGCATGAGTAAAATCAGTACCAACTGCTTGAGCTTCAGTTAAATTAGCCCATTCTAAATTAGCCTCTTCTAACGTGGCTTCGCTAAGATCAGCCAGTTTTAGATTAGCCTTATTTAAATTAGCTCCTTTTAAATTTGCTCCTCTAAGATTGGCATCCACATAAGACTTATTGTAACCATTCCCAGTAACCAATAATTCTCTGACAGCAGTATCAGCTAAGATAGTTTTACCTGGTCTAGTTCGGTCAAGTTTAATAGTATCTTGCCAACAGGTACGAGTAAGAGTAGCCTTTCTTAAATCTGTACTTTTCAGCGTAGCTCCCGTAAAATCAGCATCAGTTAAATCGGCATTGTAAAAACTGGTACCTCCTGTAGCAGCAAAAGCAATAGCAATAGTACGAATCCAGGCATCTCGGGGATCCCCTTTTAGAGCACGCCAGCCCAGGTAAGCACCAAGTAATGCCAAGGCTACGGCTACAGCTATGGTTACGGCTATGGCTACGAGTCCCGTGAAGCGGAAGGCGAAGGCGAAGGCGAAGGCGAAGGCGGTGGCTATAGCTATACCGATGGTTATAATGCTGGCAATGGCGCTGACGAAAGTGCTGGCGCTGGTACTGACAAAAGTGCTGGCGGTGGCGATAGCGGTGGCGCTGGCGCTGACAAAGGTGCTGGCGGTGGCGCTGACGATTGCGCTCGCAATACCAATGGCGTTGGCAGTAACGACAACAATAACTACAAGGCTGCTCCCAGCGATGGCAATGGCCACTCCTGATCTGATACCTTGACGCAGAATAACACTATATACTATTATTAAAATAATAAAAGCTGCCCAGCCGGAGACTTGGTTATCTACGCTGTTAAAGTCAGAGCTTAACCCTACTAACGCACCACCAAGTAAGGAAGCCATTCCCGATACTCCCGAAGTTATCCATGAAACCAACAGAAGAAGAAATACCCACCGTTTTTGTAATCCTGCCACCGCGTTACAGAACTTAGTTCCGGTTAGAATAGCATTCTTAAAGTTCGCGCCTCTAATATCAGCTTCACTAAAATCTGCTCCTGAAAGGTCTTGCCCCTGCAAAGACTGACCTCTAAGATTTTCCTTACGGAAATCCCTTTCTCCTGCTGCATATTTTCTGAGAACTTCTTCAGCTTTCATTATTGATAGTTATATAGTCGTTTATCAGCTATCAGTTATCAGCTTTTGGATGAAACAGGTAAGCATTGGTTTAATCTGTGTTACGTCAGCTGACGGCTGACCGGTGAATGCTTAGCTTATTTTGAAATCCCTACTGGATCTAAGACTTATTCTCTAGGTATTGATAATTAGAGTATTTTTGTTGATTAATTTAGATGCATTTACCCTGCCTTCGCGATCAGACTCGCCAAGGAAAATCAAAGGAGGGCAGTTTTAATTAGAAACTGATTGAAATGTAATCAATTGCAATGGTATCACAAACCAGAGTTGTTAATATATCACAATTCGTGAGGGAAAACACTTAAAATCCTCAGGGAAAACACTTAAAAAAGTCACAAAAATATAGCGCTATATTTAGATAACAGGAAAAGACAGGGGAGTGTAGTAAGTGTGGAGAGTGCTCCCCACTCCCAACTAAATACTTAAGCTTGTTATCAGCTAACCCCTGTTCGCGTAGCGTGCGCGTAGCACATTAGCTGATAGCTTACCTTAGCTCTGTCTAGCCAGGTCAAGTTTACTAGTATTATCCAAACTAGTACCAGTAAGATTAGCCTTTCTTAAATCTGTACTTTTGAGGGTAGCTCCGGTAAAGTCAGCATCGGTTAGGTCAGCATTGTAAAAGTTAGTACCTCCTGTAGCCGCAAATGCGATCGCATTCTTCCGAATCCAGGCATCTCGGGGGTCTCCTTTTAGAGCACGCCAGCCCTGGTAAGCACCAAGTAATACTAATACTAAGGCTACAGCTATGGCTACGGCTATGTTTACAGCTCCGCTTAATCGGAAGGCGATGGCGATGGCGCTGGCGCTGGTGATGAAGAGGCTAACGACCCTGGCGCTGGCCCTGGCGCTGGTTCTGGCGCTGGCGCTGGTGATGGCAACGGCGTAGATGCTGGCGATTACAATCGGGCAGGCGAAGCTGCTGAAGCTGCCGCTGTCGATGGCAACGGTGCTGACAGCACCGATAACACAGACGATACCGAGGACGGCTCCTGCTCCCATACCTTGACGCAGGATAACACTATATACTATAATTACACAGACCAAAGCTATCCAGCCGGAGACTTGGTTATCTAAGTTGTCAAAGATAAACGCTACTACTCCCCCACCAAGGAAGGAGAGAATTCCTGATAGTCCTGACACTATCCAGGAAACTAACATAAGAACACTTACCCACCGTTGCTGTAATCCAGCCTTGGCCTTACAGAAGTTAGTTCCGGTCAGATTAGCATTCTTAAAGTTTACTCCCCTGATATCAGCTTCACTAAAATCTGCTCCTGAAAGGTCTTGCCCCTGGAAAGACTGACCTCTGAGATTGACCCTGCTGAAATCCCTTTCTCCATTCTTATATCTGGTTAGAACTTCATTAGCTTTCATAGCTTCCATTAGTGGTAGTAACATAGTAAGCTATCAGTTATCAGCATTCAGCGGTCAGCATTCAGCATTCAGCATTCAGCATTCAGCATTCAGCTTTTGAATAAAACAAGCTGATAACTAAGAGCTGACGGCTGACGGCTGACGGCTTACCTGAAGTATTAATAATTAGATTATTTGTGCTGATTAATTAATTTAGATGTATTTCCCCTGACTTAGGGATTAGACTCCCTAGGGAAAACCGAAGGAACAGAGTCTTGATGATAAACTGGGTTCAGTATATTCACTGAACAATATATCATATTTTCTGATTGAAGCAAATTAAGAAACTTTAAAAGTATAGCGCTAGTTTTAGTCTGAAAAGTCCCTCTTACTAAGGGGGATTTAGGGGGATCTCAACCCTGAAGCAGATTTGGAATCGATCCCCCCCAGCCCCCCTTATCAAAGGGGGGAGCAATGAAATAGCCCTACTCCCCACTCCTAATATCATGTTTTTTAACTGAAGCAAATTAAGAAACTTTAAAAGTATAGCGCTAGTTTTAGTCTAAAAAGTCCCCCTTACTAAGGGGGATTTAGGGGGATCTCAACCCTGAAGCGGATTTGGAATCGATCCCCCCCAGCCCCCCTTATCAAAGGGGGGAGCAATGAAATAGCCCTACTCCCCACTCCTAATATCATGTTTTTTAACTGAAGCAAATGAAGAAACGTAATAAGTATAGCGCTAATTTTAGTCTGAAAAGTCCCCCTTAGTAAGGGGGATTTAGGGGGATCTCAACCCTGAAGCGGATTCGGAATCGATCCCCCCCAGCCCCCCTTATCAAAGGGGGGAGCAATGAAATAGCCCGGGTGACCACTGACCACTGACCGCTGACGGCTGACCACTGATAGCTCACCTTAGCTCTGTCTAGCCAAGTCAAGTTTACTAGTATTTTCCAAACTAGTACCAGTAAGATTAGCCTGTCTTAAATCTGTATTTTTGAGGGTAGCTCCGGTAAAGTCAGCATCGGTTAGGTCAGCGTTGTAAAAACTTGTACCCCCTGTAGCCGCAAATGCGATCGCATTCGTCCTAATCCAGGCATGTTTAGGGTCTTCGGTTAGAGCACCCCAGCCCAGGTAAGAACCAAGTAAAGCCAAGAGGAAGGCTAAAGTTCCAGCTAAGGAAGAGGCGAGCTGGAAGCCCAAGCTTCCGGTTCTGGCAAAGGGCAAGGCTAACTGCTGTATGGCATAGACTCCAGCTACAGCTCCACCTACTGCTACCAACAAGCCTAAGACTCCAATTAAGACACCATCAAACACTTCCACTGCCGCTCCAGTGGTAGCTACCGCTAGGGCTATGACCAAGGGTAAGCCTAAGGCAAAGGCTAGGGCGAAGGGGAAGGCTAAGCCAAAGGCTCCAGCGACAGCGACAGCTACGGCAAAGGCAAAGACCAAGCCTACCACTAAAGCTTGGACTGTTTGAATACCTTGACCAAGGATAACAAAAAATAAAACAATTATTGCTACCAAGGCTATCCAGGCAAAGATTAGGTTTGAACCCTGGACATAGTTAACAATGAATGCTGCATAACTCCCACCATAAAATCAAGCAATTGCTGATAGTATTAACGCTATCGATGAAACCAATAGAATAACAATTGACCAGGATCTTTGTAATCCAGCCTTTGCCTGACGGAACTTAGTTCCCCTGAGCATCGCATTCTTAAAGTTAGCTCCTCTAAGATCAGCGTCACTAAAATCTGCCCCAGACAGGTTTCTCCCTTGGAATGACTGACCCCTGAGATTTACCTTTCGGAAATCCCTTTCTCCTTGGGCATATCTCGCTAGAATTGTTTGAGCTTTCATTAGCATTTTTAGGAGTTATTAATTGGGTGAGCTATAAATTAGGGAGTAGGGAGTAGGGAGTAGGGAGTAGGGAGTAGGGAGTAGGGAGTAGGGAGTAGGGAGTAGGGAATAGGGAAAAAATACTCTATACTTTAATTACTATGAGAAGCGCTATAGTCATTAGTTGCTTGACCAGGATAAACCAGTATTATTTTTAAATCCCTACTGGATATAAGATTAATCCTCTAACTATTGATACTTATAGCAATCGCTGTAGCAATTGTGATAATTTTAACTCCCTACTTCCTACTCCCTGTTGCCTTTGATATAGAGGATTTTTGCTGATTAATTAAGGTGCGCTTGCTCTGCCTTTGCGATTAGAATCCCTAAGGAAAACCGCAGCAGGGGAGTTCCCATTAGAAACGGGTTCGCTATCGGTGATTATGATTGTTTTACTAACAACTATACCAATCCTAAATGATTTTGAAGAAAAATGAGATATCATGGAATATAAATTTACCACCATGTTCTCATGACTCTGGAAGAATTTATAGCTAGCAATCGAGACCCTAGAGAGCTAAAGCGAGCAA
>NZ_JAAHHM010000118.1:0-19698 GCF_010692445.1 Moorena sp. SIO3E8
CATCAACGATGTCAATCTTTCAAGCTCACTAAGAAATTATTTGAATTATTTATTGAATATCGATTATTTACTATGCCTAATTTAGGCACTTATGAGGCTTTCTCTATTATCATTTAGGAGTAGTATAGCTACATAAGCTATAGCAGCCGATGTATAGTTTACTATGGAAATGTAACTTATCCAGAAAATTTATACTAAAGCTATAGCCAGCTGATCTGCTGGTTGACTGACAAAAGTTTACGAGCGAAGCCGTGAAACTCTCTATAGACAAGGGTTATAGGGCTTACAGGAAATGCACTTATGGATTGATCGTTTTGGGCTTCAGATTTTAAGCTTGATCATTTGCCTTCAAGCCTTGCCACTAAAGGGCTTCGCCGGGTTCGCTCGGAGAGTGCGGAAACCCTTATTGAGCAGTCGATCTGAAATGTTTTGTCAGTCAACCAGGCTGATCTGTTATAGCTTGCTCTGATAGTATAGGGATGCGTTTAGAAATTGTGAGAATTTTTGATCCAAAATTGCCTGCTCTCCACTCCCTGCTCCCTGTTGTGTTGTTAATCTGACTCCCCGCGCCCGGACCCCACACTCCTTACTCTACCGATGCTCCCAGGCTCGCATTTTACCGGGATTCATCAATCCATAGGGATCAACTATTTCCTTAAACCGCAACTGTTCCATATCAACGGTTTTCATACCCCCATCTTCTAGGATGTAGGTGTGGGGATTAGCAATCATAGCGCCATAGTCTTCGTGATAGCGAATAATCTCATTCAAACGGTCTTCGGAACTATACCGAAGGATTTGTAGTCCCACTGGTATCAGTTGTCCTGCCACTCGCATAAATTCTAAATGCATGATCACTTCATCCCCAAAGTGCTCATACATATGCTCCACCTGTTCCAGATTCATAAATGAGGTTTGTAAATAGGTGAGGCTGGGATCAACACTACGGGCGTGTAAGGTGGTATGGTTCCAGGTGAACTCTGCTAGGCTGATTCCTTTACTGGCTTCTAGGGCAGTCTTCTGGTAAGTGACCTCTCCACCATACTCCCGAACTAAATCCTGGAATGGCTCTAGGGAAGATTCCGCTATCATCAGCAAGGCACAGTGCTTAGCTTCGGGAAGGTAGTTGCGGAGAGCGGCAAAGTAGGATGGAATTGGCCAAGCGTGAATGCTAATCAGTTTCTTAATCAAGCCATCAGCATCACCTAAGGCTTGACCAAATCTCGCAGCAGTCATAAAGTCATCAAAGACTACTATCACTTCAGCCCAAGGATAGACTGGTCCTAAGGGTATTTCTAATTCGGTGATAATGCCATTGGTTCCATAGGCGTGATTCACCTTCTGCACCTGATCTGACCGCAATTCGATTACACGGGGCTGGTCTTCGAGAGTGACCACTTGGACAGCATGAAGATTTCCGCGATCGCGTAATACTCCATAAGTAATGGAACCAATGCCGCCACTGCCGCCACCAATAAACCCACCAATCGTAGCAGTGCGATAGGTAGAGGGAGCCATGCGCAATTCCCAGCCAATTTTATGAGCTTCTTTGTCAAAGGCGGCTAGCTTGACCCCTGGCTGAACAGAAGCTAAACCCGGTTTTATCCAGTTAATCTGATTCATGCGAGTAGTATCGAGAATCAGACCACCGTTGAGGGGGATACACTGACCATAATTACCAGTGCCTGAGCCTCTTACGGTTAGGGGAGCTTTGTACTTAACGCAAACCCTAGCTATTTCCAGGACTTCCGCCACCGTAGTGGGACGAACTACGATATTCCCCCGTTTATCTTTAAGCTGGGATTCTAGTACGGGACTGAAGTGGTAGTAGTCTAGGGATAATTTAGCAACTTGGGTCGGGTCATCAATAATTTCTATTCCGGTAAGTTCCGAGGCTAGGGAATTCCAGTCAATAGCTTGGGGGGTTGTCATCAGAGGTATGGCAAGTGTGGTAGAGATAGTAAAGTGTGGTAAATTATGAGAAAATAGTACTCGTTAAGAACAAACAGGTTCCTGTTTTTGATACATAAGTACTAGTATATTAGCAACAAGTACTAGTTAATGATAAACGAGTACTGGTATATGAGAAACAAGTACTAGTTAGGGAGAAACTAGTACTTGTTAACGAGAAACGGGTAGCCGTTTGTTATACACCAGTACTGGTTAACGAGAAACAAGTACTAGTATGTGAGAAACAAGTACTTGTTTGTTATACACCAGTACTTGTTTGTTATACACCAGTACTAGTTAACGAGAAACAAGTACTAGTATGTGAGAAACAAGTACTAGTTAGCGGTAAATGCGTACTCCTGTGGTAGAAATTATTATCTCGTCTGTTTAGTACAATTCGCATAAAAGTACCACGACCTAAGGATATATAGTAAGAAACTACCAAGTGGCTGATTTTTCGATGGGTACTTACTCTACTATTCCTGTATTCTGTCTCAAGCTAGCTAGTGCTACCTTACTGTGCCTGTTCTCACCAATCCTAGCTTCAGAAAATCTGGGAGTTGCTCCAGCGGTGGCACAAACGACTCCAGACCAAGCCACTCAAGCTGAGCAGTTATTCGATAGGGCAACGGCAGAGTTTGTTAAAGGTCAGTTGCCTCAAGCCAAGGATAGTTATCAACAAGTATTGACGATTTATCGGGAATTGGGAAACTCTACAGGTGTTGCTAAAGCTCTTAATGGCCTAGGACAGGTTTACAATCTATTATCTCAAGAAACCAAAGCTCTGGAAGTATTGCAGCAAGCTTTGAAAATCCGACAAGGTAATGGAGACCGTAAGGGGGAAGGGGAAACCCTGACCCATATCGGAACAGTTTATTCAAGTCAGGAAGACTATCCTAAAGCTCTGGAGTTGTTGGAGCAAGCCCTAACTATTAACCAAGAAGTAGGTAATCAGCTTGGGATTGGTTATGCACTGGTTAATCTTGGCTCAGTTTACTCCTCCCAAGGAGAGTATGACAAAGCCTTAGATAGGTTAGAGCAAGGTCTGAGTATTATCAAAGAGGTAGGTAAGACTGGGAAAAGCGATCGCATTCTAGCACGCTACTATCAAGCCTACGCTCTGAATGTGATCGGCTCAGCTTATATCTGGTCAGGGAAATTGAACCAAGCTGGGGAGTTTCTTGAGCAAGCTCATGGTTTGAGTCGAGAAGAGGGTTATCAATTAAGGGAAGGTGTAGCCCTGACCTTGAAGGGAATACTGTATAACAATCAAGGGGAATTGGA
Source organism: Moorena sp. SIO3E8 (assembly GCF_010692445.1). Classification (NCBI taxonomy): domain Bacteria; kingdom Bacillati; phylum Cyanobacteriota; class Cyanophyceae; order Coleofasciculales; family Coleofasciculaceae; genus Moorena; species Moorena sp. SIO3E8. The sequence goes on from NZ_JAAHHM010000118.1 coordinate 3,235, forward strand.
TAAAGGGCTGGAAACTCTGGAGCTTGGGTTAGCCATTACTAAACCAACTGGGAGTCGGGGATTAGAACAGAATATTCTGTTTTGGATTGGAGGGATTTACAACCAGAAAGGGGAGTATGTCAAAGCCCTGGAGGTTTACCAGGAATCCTTAGCTATTCATCGCCAACTCGGTAAGCGTAAGCTGGAAGGAGTTGTGCTCAATACTATTGGCTTAGTTTACTATAACCAGCAACAGTATGACCAAGCCCTCAACTATTATCAGCAAGCTTTAGCTATTCACCGGGAAGTTAAGAATCAGGCTGGGGAAAGCACTACTCTTGGTAATATTGCTACACTTTACCAAAAGCAAGAACAGTATGACCAAGCCCTCAACTATTATCAGCAAGCTTTAGCTATTTACCGCGAAGTTAAGAATCAGGCTGGGGAAAGCACTACCCTTGGTAATATTGCTACACTTTACCAAAAGCAAGAACAGTATGACCAAGCCATTGATTATTATCAGCAAGCTTTAGCTATTCACCGCCAACTTAAGAATCAAGTTCAGGAATGGATTACCCTTACTAATCTTGGACAGGTTTACAAAAAACAGGGAAACTATCAGCAAAGCATAAAGTATTACCAACAAGCCTTAGCCATTTCCCAAAAATTTGAAAATCCTACGGGAAAAGGTTCAAATCTTTGGGGGATTGGGCAAGCTTATTATAAATTGGGCAACCATGACCAAGCCATAGACTATCACCAACAAGCCTTAGAGATTTTTCGAAAACTTGAAAATCGCTCCGTTCAAGCAACTATCCTGGGAGGTCTTGGACTAGCTCAAATCAGCCAAGGAAACTATGATCAAGCCCTAGACTCTTATCAGCAACTCCTAGCCATTGCCCGAGAAACCAAAGACTCCTCTCAAGAAATAATCGCTCTCAATTTTATTGGTAAAGTTTACGAATCTCAGGGTAAATATGACCAAGCCCTAGATTCCTACCAGCAAGGTTTGGTTATTGCTAAAGACATTGATGACCAGAAAAATCGTGCAACCCTCCTCAATAATATTGGGGGAGTTTACAGCAATTGGGGAAAGTACAACCAATCCCTAGATTACTACCAGCAATCCTTAACCATTAGCAAAAGGTTAGACGACTCCATAGGAATTGCGACTAAACTCAACAACATTGGCTCGATATATAAAGACCAAGGCAAGTATAGCCAAGCTCTAGACTATTATCAGCAAGCTTTAGCCATTAACCAAGAGTTGGGCGATCGCGGTCGTGATAATGTTGCTACTAATTTCAATAATATTGGGGAAGTTTACCATAGTCAGGGTGAGTATGACCGAGCCAATGAATACTACCAGCAAGCTTTAGCTATTTTTAAAGAAATTGGCGAGCGCTCCAGTGAAGCCAATACCCTTAATAATATTGGCTCAGTTTACGATGCTCGGGGTGAGTATGACCGAGCATTAGAATACTACCAGCAATCTCTAGCTATTTCTCAAGAAATTGGCCAGCGCTCAAGGGAAAGTACTACCCTCAATAATATTGGGTTTATTTACTATGCTCGGGGTGAGTATGTTCAAGCCAAAGAATACTACCAGCAATCTCTAGCTATTTCTCAAGACCTAGGTGATCGTTCCAATGAAGCCAATACCCTTAATAATATTGGAGAAGTTTACAGCAGTCAGGGTGAGTATGACCGAGCAAAAGAATACTTCCAGCAAGCTTTAGCTGTTTCTCAAGAAATTGGCCAGCGCTCAAGGGAAAGTACTACCCTCAATAATATTGGGGGAGTTTACAATGCTCGGGGTGAGTATGAGCAAGCAAAAGAATACTACCAACAAGCTTTAGCTATTTTTCAAGATTTAGGCGAGCGTTCCCAGGAAGCTGTTACCCTCAATAATATTGGGTTTATTTACTATGCTTGGGGTAAGTATGCTCAAGCAAAAGAATACTACGAGCAATCTCTAGCTATTTCTCAAGACCTAGGCGTACCCTCCCAGGAAGCTAGTACCCTCAGTAATATTGGGTCAGTTTACAGCAGTCAGGGTGAGTATGACCGAGCATTAGAATACCACCAGCAATCTCTAGCTATTTCTCAAGAAATAGGCGATCGCTTAGGGGAAGCTACTACCCTCAATAATATTGGTTCAGTTTACAATAGTCAGGGTGAGTATGCTCAAGCATTAGAATACTTCCAGCAATCTCTAACTATTGTTCAAGACATTGGACACCGTTCAGGGGAAGCTATTACTTTGGGCAGCATCGGAAGCGTTTACAGTAGCTGGGGAGACTATGCCAAATCCTTAAACTATCATCAGCAATCTCTAAAAATTAGTCAAGACATTGGTAACAAGGGAGGAGTTGGTGAGACTCTCCACAATATCGGAACAATTTATAGTAACCAAGGGGAGTATGACCGAGGTTTAGAATACTTACAGCAATCTCTAGCTATTTTTCAAGACATTGGCCACCGTTTAGGGGAAGCTCATACCCTGAGCAACATCGGAATAGTTTACAGTCACTGGGGAAAGTATCCCAAAGCCCTAGAGTATCATCAAAAAGCCCTAGCCATTCGTCAAGACATTGGTGACCAGGCTGGTATTGGCAGCACCTATAACTCTATAGGGGGAAATTATCTGGATTTGGGAGATTATCCCCAAGCCTTGGACTACTTCAACCAAGCTAATCCAATTTTTAAGAAAATTGGGGCTAAAGAAGGGATGGCGGAAACCCTAACTAACTTCGGAGAAGTTTACCAAAAACAAAAACAATATCCGAAGTCTCTCCAATTCTATCAGCAATCCTTGGCTATTTCTCAACAGATTGGTAATCGCCTGGATGAAGCTATAGCCCTGAATCTGCTCGGAAGAGTTTATGAAGAACTGGGAGAGTATACTAAAGCCAATGACTATCATCAACAAGCCTTAGAAATTAATCAAACAATTGGTTTCAAAGCTGGGATTAGCTCTACCTTGTACCATATGGGAATAGTTTACACTAACCTAGGAAACTATCCCGAGGCTTTAGCAGCTTATCAACAAGCCTTAGCCCTTTCCAGAACTCTTGGCACTCGCTTAACGGAAGGGAAAATTCTGGCTGGTATCGGTAAGTTATATGATACCCAAAACCAATCGGAATTAGCGATTACCTTCTTTAAAGAATCGGTTAATGTCCGAGAAGGAATCCGCAAAGACTTAAAAGTTCTTCCGGTTGAACAACAACAATCCTTTACGGATACTGTTGCCGAAGACTATCGCCGCTTGGCTGATTTATTGACCCAACAAAATCGCAACCTAGAAGCCCTACGGGTGCTGGATTTACTGAAAGTGCAGGAGTTGCAGGATTACCTCAGTAATGTGCGAGGGGATGATAACACCGTTGATGGCATTACAGAACTGACTGAAGAACAGGAAATCATTAAAGGTACCCAACCGATTATCGACCAAGCCATTGCCCTGGGTCAAGAACTCAGTGAACTGGAAACTATTCCTAACTATAAGCGCACCCAGACCCAGCAACAGCGAATCATTCAACTTAGGAAAAATCAAGCCCAGCTCACCAAAGACTTTCAAAATTTCCTGAAGAGTCCAGAGGTAGAAGCTCGCTTGGCAAAATTGAGGGAAACTACAGAAGGACAGAACTTAGACTTAAAGAATTACGATCGACGATTACAAGAGCAACTCCAGCAATTGGAACAGGATGCAGTTATTCTCTATCCCCTAGTATTAGATGACCGTTTGGAATTAGTCCTAGTCACTCCTTATGCTCCCCCGATTCGCCGCACTGTTAAAGTGAAACGGGAAGAGCTCGAAACAGGGATTAAAAAGTTCGGCGAGATGCTCGTAACTCCGATCCGTAATGCCAAACCTCCCGCCGAGCAACTATACCAGTGGCTAATTAAACCCATTGAAGCGGACTTAGCCAAGGCCAATGCCAAAACTATTATTTATGCTCCTGATGGGAAATTGCGCTATATTCCCCTAGGGGCACTTTATGATGGTGAGCAATGGCTAATTGAGCGGTTGAGAGTTAATCAGATTACTGCTCTGAGCCTAACATCCTTAGACAATAAACCGACACCAGAGTTACAAGTGTTTGCCGCAGCGGTCACCAAAGAGCATACTATTCCGGTAGGGGATACACAGTATAACTTTGCTCCGTTAAAGTTTACCCAACCGGAAGTTGAGCGTCTGGCACAAACTCTTCCGAACACTAAGACATTGATCGATAAAGAGTTTCACGGGGATACCATTTATCAGATGAATGACTATTCCGTTGTGCATCTAGCCACCCACGCTGTGTTCAAGGAAACGAAACAGGATTCAATTATTCTGTTTGGTGATGGCAGTCACGTTACCTTGAGTGAGGTAGAAGAAAAATGGGATTTGTCTAATGTAGATTTAGTGGTGCTCAGTGCCTGTCAAACCGGCTTAGGGGGAGAATTGGGGGATGGCAAAGAAATCCTCGGTTTTGGTTATCTGATGCAAAATGCTGGTGCTGATGCTGCGATCGCATCCCTGTGGACAGTGGATGACCAGGGTACCCAAGCCTTGATGACTAAATTTTATCAGGTCTTGAAACAGGGGAATGTTACTAAAGCGGAAGCCCTCCGACAAGCTCAAATTGCTTTAATTAAAAACCAGGGAGGGCGTGGTCTGCTGGCACATCCCTTTTATTGGGCACCATTTATTTTAATTGGCAATGGATTATAGGGAATAGTAACAACAAGGCTTTTAAGACCCGGTGGGTGGAACGGGCATCTTGCCCGTTACAATCGGACAGACTGTCCCACCCTACGCCATATTTACTAAGCAGATTTTTTAACAGACAACAATAAACCGTGTCCTGAAGCTTCTCCTAAATACCACAGTAATTTAAGGGTGCTCAAATCGAAGTATTTAGCTAAGTGAGACGTCACTTCCAGATACAAAGGAAACTGGTCATTGAAAACGCGATAGAAGAAAATAAATTCTCCTGATGGTGCTAATACTTTGCCAACGTCACTAATAGCTCTGAATACCAGATCGTCATTCCTTAAAATTCCCATTTCGTAAGATTCAGGATCGATAGGGCGCTCGATTGAACGACTGGGAAAAGGCATAAATATAGTATCGTAGGTTTCTTCCGCTTCTCCTGCACATAAATCCTGCACCTTAACCTGATCTTGACTTCGCATCAGTGGATGATTGTTAATTTCCCCGATGTTGGGATGAAGATCAGAAAATAAGACCTTTTGACTCTGTTTCAAAATACAGCAAAAGCCAATCACTCCCGAACCGCATCCGAGGTCTAGCACCCGCTTTCCTTGGACGTCAACAATACCACTCAAAACACCACTCATGAACGCTTGAGCCGCAATTCCACCGTAGGGATTAAACACGCCTTTGGGAACGACAACATCAAAAACGGGTTCATTTTGGTAGAGGATCGTAATTTCTCGGTTTTTTGAGGAAAGTTCCTGATGAAAATTCAGATAATCTTTGCGATTATACTGTAAACTATCTCCGTCTTTGAGAATAATTACAACGTCTTCTTGCTTAATCATTTTGAAAATCTTTAGCTCAATGGAATAGAATCAATAATTAGGTTTGTTTAGCCATAGGCTAAAAGCAAACTACCAGATTAACTCTACACCTTTTTGCAACCATATAAGCACCAGCCAATTTCTCCAGCAACTACCGCGTCACCAGTTTTTTGATAAGCTAGACACCTTTCTGGGTCTGAATCATTAACTCGCTTGGCTTGAATATCATAGGTTTTTTTCATATGCCAACTCAAGTCCTGAGCTTGGAAAATTTCAAACCCAATTTGAATCAAAGCAGTTTCGTAATTTTGGGGACTAAATAAATCTGTCACATGAAGTCGTTGATAGACGTATTTTGATGCATCTTCACTGATTTCAGAAACGTTAACGACTAAGTCGCCAAACACAAAAATACCACCAGGCTTGAGAACGCGATAAATTTCTTGTAAAGCGGTTTCCCGTTCACTGATGTGTAAGAGAGTTCCTTGACTCCAAACATGACTAAAAGATTCATCCTCAAAGGGTAGATTAGTTGCTGAGCCTTGTTTAAACTGAAGGCGTAAACTGGGAAAATCTTGGGCTTTGATCTCAGCAGTCTGGATATGAGTGTTACTAATGTCAAGTCCGACCACTGCACAGCTAGTTTCTTGAGCAATATAAATTGCTGTATTGCCATTACCGCAGCCAACATCAAGAGTACGACCCTTTGCATCAATATTACTTTGACTAAGCATATATTGATTTAAGCGATCGCATGCTGCCATCAATACCTGTTCATTGTTAGGAGCATTTAAGTCTTCAAAATATCCCCAGTGTTTACTACCATCAGGATTCCAGGGAATTTGATATTGACTTTCTACTGTATCATAATAAACTTCTACCTCTGCCTCTGTAAACGTCTGCTTCATTGTTATATATCCAATCCCATCTTAAATTCTTCTGATTATCATAACTTGATTCGCCCCTACTTGAAACTCAAACTCTGAGGTTTTCACTTCCACTGTTAAGCCTTGTTGCTGTAAGGAGGAAATAATCTCCTCAAAATAAGCAAAAGGCTTACTTCTGTCTTGCTCGTTAGCCCGTAAGGGAAACACTCGAACGTCACGAGCAACACGAGCTAGTTCTAGCAGTGAATCAATGGTAAAGGTTTTGGGGAAGTGAGCTTGGAAACTAAATAGTAAATGCCCACTCGTTGCCAGATCAAAAGTATTATCTTCAAAAGGCAGATGGGGAAGGGAGGCAGTGATATATTTCTCTTGGGATTGCCAATAGTTTCGATAGTCTTCAATAAAGGAATCTAAAATCTCGACTTGCCTGTTTCTGAGGTCTTCAAGGCTCTGGTAATAATCCCACTTTCTCTGCTGGCTAGTTTGGGAAATTTTGGCAACTACGTAATCAATATCCCGGCTAGCAATTTCTAAGAGCCTATCAGGATCGTTAACATACTGAGGATCGACAGCGCAAACCTCAATCCCTAATGCTCTTGCTTCTCGACCAAAAGAAGCTGGACCACCAGGACAATCTAGGATTGATTTACCAACCCAGTCTGAGAAGTCCAAGAGGAACATTTTGCTATACTCTGCCAAGGAGCGTCCATAGAAGGTAACTCGCTCTAAATTAAAGGACTGGCTCATAACTGGTTTGTTGCATACTATTACAGTTGTTTGGTAGTTTTTTTAAATTGCTATAAGTACCAACACTAAAACCAAGTGTGATCAGACTTGTGTGATCACACTTCTTGGAAAAGGCTTCCAGATAGAGGAAGCCTTTTGCCAGGTCGCTATACTGTCACCGCCACTTTTTCTTCATTCATAGTTTCTGTCGGTAACTTTCTGAACCGTTGAGGTGATTGTAGGTTTTTCGAGTCACCAACTTGAGCCAGGCGGAATTGCCAATCAGACACTTGCTCGTAGCTCAGGTGTTTAGTGTCAATACTTGCTGTCCAGAATCCTGCAAAAATAGCGGGATCATCAAACCTCAGCAGACCTGATTTCCGAATTGCTTCACCTTGTGGGGTTCCTAAGATGGGAGAAATTACGAAAGGAGTGGTTTGAAAAATGATCGATGGGTTAATTGCTTTCGCTTCATTATACACTTCCCACAACGCTTCTTCGAGTTGACGCAAACTATAATCATCATCATCGGGAAGACCGATAATGACACCATAGCTAATCATGGGAATGCCAGCTTGGACAATGGTTCGTAAAATTCGTTTATGTTGTTGCCAGGGAACCAACTTGGCATAGGATTCCCTGCCAAAAATGGGTCGTTCAGCAGGAATATAAGCAGCAAGGGTTCCTGTTGTTCCATTCCAATGATAGAGAGCGTTGATCACTTCTTCATCAGGGGTTAGGTCTTCCTTTTTTCCTCTGTTTCCCCGTCCGAGAGTCATTTTCCTCAGTTCCAAACCATTGGGCCAAAGAACGGTTAAATCCATTTCCCGCAACCCGTTCATAATTTCGAGTACTTCTTCTCGACCACCGGGAAAAATGACACGACCTAAAAATTGATCGGAAACACTAACTACCGATTTTGCTCCTGCTTGGCGCTGTATATCCAGCCATTCCAGAACCCGTTGAGGAGACATTCTGCGATACCCTGTACCGTAGGTAGGAGTTTGGCAAAAGTCACAGTGGCGATCGCAACCCATATCTGGGAAGATCGAACCAATGGGTAACAAATGCTCTGGGAATGGGTCCATCCAATATTGGTTGCCCAAGCATTGTTTAGCCACATCCAAAGATGGTAAGGGCCACTCTTCGGGATGCAATGGTTTTTTACTCTTGCGATACTGAGTGCGATCAGCTAAGGTTACACCAGTTAGTTCCTCTTTCGAACCTTTTCCTAACAGATAATTAAACAGTGGCCAATTGGCAGCTCCCGATTTATCTTGAACCACAACAGCAGCACCGTTACGCAGATAAAATTCTGGGTCAGCAATTGGGTCAGAGCCACCGACAACCACAGGTCTCCCTTTACTTGCCAGGTGCTTCAAGAGTATTACGGCAATTTCACGGTATAATGTAAAGTTTATGGTAATACACCACACTGCACAACTCGCCGGATCCACCGTCTTGATATCAATACCGACGTAGTTCTTAGTCAGTTCGATGCCTCTCCAAGTAATTCGACCGTAATTTTCTTCGTAATCCCCATCTCTGAGATTAATAAATTTAGCCTCAAAGCCTCCTGCCTCAAGACTTGATAGCAAGATTTGCTTACTAACAATTGGTTCATACTTCCGCAAGGAATAAAAATCGTTGCCATCTGGATCAGATAGCTTTAATTGGGGCAATTCAACTAATCCGATAGTCGAGTTTTTATCTTGTGCAATTGTCATTGTAGTTTTCCAATCAATGGTGTTTTTGATGCCCTAGGATTTCTCTACTAAGCCCGGAACAAACTTCTTGTTACTCTTCCGATGGCAGTTTAAAAAAATCATCCAGGGCAAGGGCAAAATCTGATCAAACGATATTAGTAAAGGCTTCCTAATCTGGAAGCTTTTTTCGGCGATTCCTATACTGACACCGCCGTTTTTTCAGGATTATTTGCTTCATCGGGCAAGGTTCTGAACCGTTGAGGAACTTGCAGGTTTTTCGAGTCACCAACGCTAGCTAGGCGGAACTGCCAATCAGAGACTTGCTCGTAGGTGAGATGTTTGGTGTCACTACTCGCCGTCCATAATCCCCCCCAAATAGTAGGGTCATCAAACCGAATCAGACCGGATTTGCGTATAATTTCGCTCTGTGGCGTTCCCAATATGGGAGAAATAGCAAAAGGACTGACTTGAAATATAATTGAGGGGTTAACCTCTTTCACTTCATAATAAATTTCCCAGAGTGCTTCCTCTAGTTGGGAGAAACTATAATCGTCATCATCAGCCAAGCCAATAATCACACCATAGCTCACCATAGGAACACCGGTTTGTACAACTCTTCGCACAATTCGTTTGTGTTGCTGCCAGGGAAGTAACTTAGCATAAGATTCTCGTCCAAAAATAGGTCGTTCGGCAGGAAGATAACCTGCAAGGGTTCCCCTTCGCCCATCCCAATGAAAGAGAGCATCGATCAGTTCTTCATCGGGAGTCAAATCTGTGCTGTCATAGTTGCGTCCGCGTCCGAGGGTCATCTTTCTCAGTTCTAGACCATTCGGCCAAAGAATTGCTAAATCTCGTTCTCGCACTCCCTTCATGATTTCTAGAACTTCTTGTCGCCCATCGGGGAAAATCACCCGCCCTAGGAATTGATCGGAGAGGCTAACCACTGATTTTGCCCCTGCTTCACACAGTACATCTAACCATTCCATTACTCGCTTTGGGGACATGCGGCGATATCCTGTACCGTAAGTAGGGGTTTGGCAAAAGTCACAATGGCGATCACATCCCATATCTGGGAAGATCGCACCAATAGGGATGAATTCTTCAGGAAATGGATCCATCCAATATTGTTTTCCTAGGCATTGTTTAGCAAGTTCTACTGATGGTAAGGGCCACTCTTCGGGATGGAGTGGAGTTTTTTGTTTAGTATATTGATTCCCGTCAGGGAAAACAACACCAGTTAGAGCTTCTTTAGAGCCTTTTCCTAACAGATAATTAAATAGCGGCCAGTTAGCAGCGCCAGATTTGTCGAGAACAACTACTGCCGCTCCGTTGCGAAGATAAGCTTGAGGCTCGGCAAAGGGATCGGAACCACCAACAACTACTGGTTTGCCTTTGCTAGCCAGGTGCTTCAACAGCATCATTGCTATTTCACGATACAATGTGAAGTTAACTGTAATGCACCAAATTTCACAGCTTTCGGGATCGATGCTCTCGATCTGAACGCCGATATAGTTTTTAGTTAGTTCAATGCCTCTCCAAATTTTTTTTCCGTAATTTTCTGTGTAATCCCCATCTCGAAGATTAATAAATTTAGTTTGAAATCCTCCTGCTTGGAGATGCGATATTAAAACTTGCTTGCTAATAATTGGTTCATACTTCCGCAGAGAATAATAGTCGTTGCCATCTGGATCAGATAGCTTTAACTGGGGCAATTCAACTAGTCCAATGCATCCTGATGTTTTATCAGACATTCCAGCAGTCTCCTAAACGCAAAAGCTTATTAATTTTTTTGGTTTCTTTCTAGAGAGGGAGTGCTTAGGAGCTAAACTTTCCCATAAACACTTGCCCTAAATTTGGGGACTTCATGGCCAACAAAACCCATTACGGTCTGTATTTTGACATTACAGGCCGCTATAATAAGAATATAAGCTACAAGTTACAGATATCCCAGAAATTTGTCAATAGTCACTGGAACTCAGACAATTATCTGAGTACACGGAGCGCTAGTTGATGATAGAGTCCCTTAGAAACGTAACACACTTCACAGGTTGCCCATGAACTAAGCCTCCACTGTCAGCAGGGATAAGTATATGGACAAAAATAACCATAATTTATTAATTTTTGTAAAGTTCCCAAAATTCTCTCTACTTCCTCCTCCGTTCCCGTAGCGTGGCCGACAGCCTCAGTGCCTGCTCGCTATTTCAACAGTTACTTTTACTTGTGGCCGATTACTTAATTTCTAGCTCAAATTTTGGATCGAACCTAGCTAACCTTACTGGTTCACCCACAGAGTCCCAAGGGGGTGCATGTCAATTTTGTTAACCCCTGGTTCAGATCCCCCGTTTCCCTTAATAAGGGGGACTTTTCAATCTAATTCCCCCCTTTTTTAAGGGGGGTTAGGGGGGATCTATGTACCTAATTACAAAGTTGACATGCTCCCGTCCCAAGGACTTTGTGGGTGCGATCGCTTAAAGCCTCTAGCTAAGTTGTGTTAATCGCCTTACACCATCTTCCGGGTCAAAATTTCTTCTAGCTCGCTTTCATAGAAAAATTTCGATTCACCGAAAGCAGGCTTCAAATCTCCTAACCAGGTTGCCTCAGGATCAAAACTGGCAAAGAAAGGTCGATTGCACCACTGAGGGTTACGAGCTTGTAAAAAAGACAAAACAAACACTTTCTCCCCTTGAATTTCGCTAATACCTTCAATTTTGACTTTTCCTGGTAAGGCAGACATTACCGGACCACGAGCAGTTCGCCCTAATCCCGATACTTGTTGTATGGCTTGACGATAAATTTCCCAAACCTTAACTAAAGGAATTTCAAAATAGTCTTTAGCTCCTGTTTGTCGTTCGACAAACATATAGTAGGGAATACAGCCTAAGCGTACCTGCATTTGCCACATTTTCCCCCAGGTATGGGCTCTATCATTGATGTGGCGAACAACAGGAGCTTGGGTCCGAATTTCCCCTCCCGTTGTGCGAATACGTTGGATTGCTTTTTGAGCGATTTGTGTATCTAGTTCTCGCCAGTGTTCGTAGTGAGCCATGATTGCTAGATGCTTACCCTGTTGCACTACTTTTTCAAATAAACGCAACAAATCATCAGCATCTTCATCGGTGACATATCGGTAGGGCCAATAAGAAAGTGATTTGGTTCCAATGCGAATAGTTTGAATGTGGTCAAATTCCCCTTCTAATAAAGGTTCGATATATAAAGCCAGCTGTCGTGCTTTCATGGTCATCGGATCACCACCAGTAAGCAATACATCAGTGACTTCCTTGTGTTCTCGTAGATAATCTTGAAAATGACCCGATTCGCGAGTCGCAAATTTAAGATCATCTAATCCGACAAATTGTGGCCAACGGAAACAGAATGTACAGTAGGCATGGCAGTGTTGACCTGCTGTGGGAAAAATCAAAACTGTTTGTTGATATTTGTGTTGTACTCCCTGTAAAGGTTCACCTTCAAACGACGGGACGTTGTATTGCTTTTGTCCTGCGGGATGGGGATTAAGTCGAAGACGAATTTCATTGGCAGTTTGTCGCAGTAGTTTTTCTGGAGCATTGTCTTTTAGGAGTTGAACCATGGTATTCAAATCCCTTGACGATAACATTTCTGGCTGGGGAAATGTTAAGCGAAAAATTGGATCATCAGGTATGTTTTTCCAATCAATAAGTTCTTCAACAATGTAGTTATTTGCTCGAAAAGGTAGCACTTTAGCAACAGCTTGCATTGCTAAGCGGGTTTCAGATGATATACAGGCTAACTGGGACAGTGACTTAAGATCTTTGACTGAGTAAAATTGGATTTTTTGAGATTTAGTTTTCATCGCTTTCATCGCCGAATAGGAATGGAGATTATTTGTTTATTCACCTCAGGTCTGTCAGGATAAAGAGGTTAAACTCCATAGATGTCCCAATCATTTTTACTTGTGTAGTGCGGTAATTATTTCCCATTCTACCTTACCTGATACGTAAGCAGTGCCTGAGGGGGTATTGAAAAAAACTAGGTTTTCAGTAGCCCATGACTTTCATGGGCAAAGAGCCACCTCAAAAACTTGATATCGAAAAGCTCAACAAGTTGTCATCAGTAAAACTGGTGCTTATCATCTTGATCTCGTAACAACATAAACTCATTTCTCAACTGAAAGTAGAGATCGAACGGCTCAAACTGCGCAGAGATAGTCATAGTTAAACCTCATTGAAACTGGGTTCAAGTGACCTGATCAAGAAACCTGACTACAATAAACCAGTTAGCGAAGAAGAGCAAGGCTCCAAAAAACACCAACCAGGAGGGAATAGAGGACATTCACAAAAAAATCACAAAGGGTTTTCAAGGATCAATCTTATTGAAATCTTGCCCCCTTAACCCTGGATATTCTGTGGTTACAGAGAATGAGTCAGTGAGGCAGTGCAAGTGGAAAGCTAGCAGATAGCTATCCTAGTATATACACCAATAGGAATAGTAGAGTATGATCCTTCGCACTGTCAATGTCGGGTTGCTGAATCCTATCCTTTAATCGGATCTGTTGCCAGAAAATTCAGCAGAATTTAAAGTAGGTTAAAACCATAGCTATAGCGGTTTTAATCCTAATGAGGTACACAAATTGTTTACCTCTTCCATCTTCTGAATTCAGTGCTCCGAAGCTCTGTTGGCGTTTGCGCAGCGTGGGCTTGGCCCAAAGCGTGGCCTACGGCCTTAGTCCCTGCTCTCTAAAACCCAAAAACTTGGATCTTACTAGCTTCAAAAGCGAACAACCTGCTAACCTGCTATCCTAGAAGACAGAGCTGATCGGAGGTGAAGCGATGCCGTCAATCTTTCCCGGTATGGATCCGTATTTAGAGCATCCAGATTTATGGCCAGAAGTACATCACTGGTTGATTAGTTTCATTGCTGAGTGTTTAATTCCTCAGGTACGTCCGAAGTATAAAGTAGCTATTGAAAAGCGGATTTATCCGGTTAATACAACTAATGAAGATAATGTCTTATTAGTTGGAATTCCTGATGTTACTGTTAAACGTCAACCCAATACTGAAGATTCTCCCACCTCTAACGTTGCTGTTGCTTCACCAACAACAAAACCAGTAACAGTAATCGTTCCTATGCCTGAACAAATCAAGCAAGGGTATTTGGAAGTAAGAGATATGACTACCGGTGCTGTGGTAACCGCTATCGAAGTTTTATCTCCAGTTAATAAGCGTTCTGGTGAAGGGAGAGAAACTTACCTGAAAAAACGCCAACGGGTGTTAGGAAGCTTGACCAATTTAGCTGGGGGGGTGACATGCAAGCTAAAATCCTTACTGGGTAAGATATTCAGCTCATCTGTTACAAAAAGATACATGCTGTTTTGGACCGACCTTGGACGTAGTTATAAGGGTTTGAGCGTCCAGAACATCAAAGAAGGGTCAATTTGGGAGTTTATCTTTCCTGAAATAATTGGCATCAAAGCCTTACCTAGTAAGCTTTTCAGGGCTCATGTCACCCCCTCAGCCAATTTAGTGGAGATTGATTTGCTCAGAGGCTGGAAAACAATGCCACTCTTAGATAAGAGTATTGAGAGCGATTATCGGATTTTAGTGAGTCGAGAGGAGCGTCGCCCACGAGCCGAGTTATATACTTGTGATCTGCCAGAGCAGCTACCAACTTTTTCCCTACCGTTACGTCCAGAAGATTCTGAACCCATAGTATATTTACAAGGTATAATTAATAGTGTTTATGAGCGAGGGGGTTATGATTACCAACTCGATTATGACCAAGAGCCAGTACCAGCTTTCTCAGAAAATAATCGGATATGGGCTAAGGAATTATTGAAAACTGGTATATAGCAGTTTTCAATTGGGTAACGAAAAAAGTCCTGGGTTTTAGGAAACAGGGAACAGGGAACAGGGAACAGGAAAAAATTATGTGTACCTTATTACTATGATAAATGCTATACTTAGCTTTGGCATCAGTACAAAATTAATTAAGATCGGAAGCGATAAAAATTAATTTCATTCCTGAAATAATCAACTATAATTACTAGTCTCGATTCCCGATTCCCGACTCCCGATTCCCGATTCCCGATTCCCGACTCCCGACTCCCGATTCCCGATTCCCGATTCCCGATTCCCGATTCCCTGCCCTATAACTAATCCAACTCAGCATAATCCGGCAACCTAGTATCAATTGGCTTACCCTGGCGCAAGATAATTCGGTCATGCTGGGGACGGGACAAAAGTTCACTGAAATGGCGTCCTTTAAACAAAATCAAATCTGCCGGGAGTCCCACCCCAATCCTACCCATCTCGGGTAAATCCATTAAATCAGCAGCTGTCTTGGTTACGGCACAGGGCCAATCACCGATGGGCATATCTAAATGGGCAATCCGTACCGCTTGGGTAAACACTTCTAATACATCATGATCCCCAAATCCATAAAAGGGGTCTCGACAATTATCACTAGCTAATGTTACCGGAATACCCTGTTGTTTAATTTCATGTAGTCTGGTGACTCCCCGCCAAGATGGTGTAACGTTAGCCTGTCGATCCTGTAGATAAAGATTGCACATGGGTAAGCTAACAATAGCAATTCCTGCTGCTTTGACCAACTTGAGAGTTTCCGCAACCTCCTCTAAGGGTTGCACTGCCAAACTACAACAGTGACCACAAAGAATTTTTCCGGTAAACTGATGACGAATAGCAGCTTTGGCAATCTGTCGTAAGCAATGGGAATCGGGATTACCATTTTCATCAGCATGGAAATCTAGGTTAAGGTTTCTCTCCTTAGCTAGGGAAAAGACAGTATCGAGTTGAGCATCCAGGTCTTGGTTGCTATAGGCTACCCCCCCAAGTATGCCTCCGATTTCAGCAATTGTGTCGGCTAAGGTAATGCCAGCGGGAGTTTGATAGTAATCTAGTGTAACTAGAGACACCGCTTGTAGGGTAACTCTGTCTTGCCATTCCTTCTGGAGGGTTTGGAAAACCCCTAGGCTAATCGCACTTTGTTCTCCAACCCAGTCAATGTGGGTGCGTATAGCTTTAGTGCCATGAGCATAGCTACATTTAAGTCCAAATTCCATGCGCCGATATAAATCTGACCCTTGCCAATAGGTTTGCGCATCAGCATCTCCGGTGATACAGGCACTATTAAAGGTACCATCAGGATTGGGAGACCGTTCCCAAATATGACCTTTATCCAGATGGGTGTGTATATCAAGAAAACAGGGCCATACTTGTCCTTGCCTGAGATTTATACTGGGGATGTGGCTGGGGATGTTACTAGTATCTGTGCTAGCTTCAACACTGTTTGCATTCCCGTAGCGGCCCTTTTCGAGTTTAGCCTTTTGCTGCCCTTTGGGAACAATCGCCTTTGGCACTATCCCAGCAATGGCTCCCTGATTAATTTCAATATCAACTAAGCACAAACCCTGCTCGTTGCGATCGCAAACGTTGCTGTTTTCCAGTAGGCAAAATGGTACGTAGGCATTTGTGAGCCAGTATCGTTCGGCGTTGGGAATCATTCGGGAGTAGGGAGTAGGGAGCAGGGAGTCGGGAGTCGGGAGTCGGGAGTCGGGAGTCGGGAGTCGGGAGTCGGGAGTCGGGAGTCGGGAGTCGGGAGTCGGGAGTCGGGAGTCGGGAGTCGGGAGTGGCCTA
>NZ_JAAHHM010000119.1:0-19484 GCF_010692445.1 Moorena sp. SIO3E8
TCAAAAAATATCACCGCTACCGTACGTTTACTTACCCTCAAATGAAAGAAGGGTGCCTAGAAGGCAATCTGATCAGCCTCCCAAAAATAGGTAAGGTCAAGGTTGTACTACATCGCCCTATTCCTGACGGATTCAAAATTAAAACTTCATCTATTACCAAGAAATGTGATGGCTACTACTTGGTTCTGTCTCTAGAAGACAAAACAGTGCCTGAATTTAAGCCTGATATCAACCCTAATTCAATAGTTGGGATTGACGTTGGCCTTAAGGAGTTTTTAACCACTTCGGAAGCAGAAACCATTGATATTCCCCAGTATTATCGAAAAGCCCAAAAAAGATTAAAAGTTATTCAAAAACGGGTATCTCGACGGAAAAAAGGAAGTAACAATAGACTGAAAGCTATCAAACAACTTGGAAAGCAACACAAGAAGGTCGCCGATAAGCGAAAAGATTTTCACTTTAAAACAGCCAATTATTTGCTGTCAAAATATGATGTAGTCGCTCACGAAAAGTTAAATGTTAAGGGACTGGCTAAATCCCGATTGGCTAAATCTGTATTGGACGCTGGGTGGTCTAGCTTTCTGACAATCCTGGCAAGCAAAGCCTTAAATGCTGGCTTGTTGGCGATTTCGGTAAGTGCTCAGAATACTTCACAGAATTGCTCCAATTGCGGCAAAAAAGTTTCCAAAAAGCTGCATGTCCGTTGGCACGATTGTCCTCACTGCGGTTGTAGTTTGGACAGAGACCACAATGCAGCAATAAATATAAAAAATAGAGCGGAAGGGCAGTCCGTTCTTAAAGCCCAGCGCCTCCTAAGGGATGCCCGGATTGGCTGGGAAGCCTACACCGAACCTGAAAGGTCGGTGTAGGAGCTGTCACTACATCCAGCTGGTAAGTTCTGTTTGGCTTCTGTAATAAATTGATTCAACGCCTTTAGTAGAGTAACCGTGTGGGGATTAATTTTCTGTCGAATCTGTTGACGCAATGTTGGTACAGCTCTTAAATTAGCCGTTAGCTTGCCATACTGAGAAATTTTTGCTTCTGCACTTAGTCCATCAAATGCTAATTCAGTCAAAGCCAAATCTTTTAACTCTTGCCAGCGGCTTTCGAGCCAGTTCAGCAACGGCTTGGGATTAGCACTATCCTTGAGGTCTTCGAGTAAATGGCGAGTACAGGCCAGCAGAATATCGGTATATTGAGTATCTTCGGAGTCCACATCTTCTTCATCTGCGGCAAAATACACCACATAGAAGTTATTTTGTTCCAAATATTGCTTCAATCGGAACAATTCCGTAGATTTTCCTGCCCCCCGATGACCTCCATATAAATGATAGGTCTCTCGCTTAGAAAGCAACATCTCTTTCCCTAAATCCACCTGGATCTCTCCATCCCCCCGCACTTCCCGACAATCGACATAAACCGGGTCTCCTGCGGGTAACGGTTGGGAGGGGTCAAAGGCATTGTAGAGGTTTTCCAGTAAATCAGTCATAGAGGGAAGGGAATAGGGAATAGGGAATAGGGAATAGGGAATAGGGAGTAGGGAGTAGGGAGTAGGGAGTAGGGA
This sequence comes from Moorena sp. SIO3E8, assembly GCF_010692445.1. NCBI lineage: Bacteria > Bacillati > Cyanobacteriota > Cyanophyceae > Coleofasciculales > Coleofasciculaceae > Moorena > Moorena sp. SIO3E8. The sequence goes on from NZ_JAAHHM010000119.1 coordinate 1,565, forward strand.
GCAGGGAGAAGTGATAAGATTTGACGCTTTCAGTACTGAAATTGATTGTTATCACGTCCGTTATTAAGTTTTTTTGTACTCGTGCGAGATCTTTAGTATCAGTAGTAGTTTAACTGGACAGAGTTCAAAGATGGTGTAATCGGATGACAACGCTAGGTGGCTGGATCGCTTTTATCATACTGTTTGCCTCAATTCTTCTCCCCGATTCCGGATTCCCGATTCCCGATTCCCCACAACTCCTACGAAGTGTAATCCCTAAACATCAGGAATTCAGAGCAATCGAGCTGTATTAAGTTTTAGATTCACAAAAAACTCACTATGATGAAACCAGTTAAATCAATGAATGAACTAGTAGAACGGGTATCTAAAGATCCAGAACTTGCGGAAGAAATCAAGAGAGACCCAGTGGAAACTATCCGTAGACTTGGTCCACCTCTAGAAACAGACCGTTGGATTTACCGGATTGTGGTCACTGCTTTGGGCGGTACCATGCTGGTAACTGTTACAGGTGCAATCGGACTAGCTGTGGCGGGTAAGGATGTTCCTGATATCCTGGTGGGGATTGGGACTGGTTCTTTGGGTTCCTTGGCTGGATTGTTAGCACCAGCCCCATCCCGAGACTAGAGCCCTAAGTGGGTCAGTGTTGAGTGCTGCGGAGCGAGCACGAGGGTTATGCTGGATTTCGTCAGCTTGTGCTACAGTTGGCTTTTTAGTTAGCACTCGCAATAGTGAGCAATTATTTGACAAATATCGGAATTGGTGCTTAACAATCCGGTCTTCCAAATTTAGGGGGAACATAAGATGCGTTCGCGTAGCGTGGCCATTCGCGTAGCGTGGCCCAAAGGCCAAGGCCAATCGCGTAGCGTGGCCATTCGCGTAGCGTGGCCCAAAGGCCAAGGCCAATCGCATTCTCTAACTCAGTGGTTGTCTGAATATGAGGGACTTTGGTTGGTAGTAGAATTTAGCTAGCAGTGTTAAAGTCAGGAGAATGTTGAGCATGTTCGAGCATTCATGGACAATTTTAGCTTTTCTTGTAGGAACAGGGATCAGCCTTCTCCTGTGGCGTTGGCAACAACGCCAGCTAGCTTTGAGCTCGATATATGCTCTGCCATCACCCAAGGGGAAATGGCTTACAGGTAACGCCATTGAACTTCTTGCCGCTGCAAAACAAGGAACCTATTCTCTGACAATCTTTCGATGGATGCAGCAATACGGCTCCATGATTTTGCTACGGATCTTCACCAGACCGATGGTGATAGTGGCAAAGCCCCAACTGATTGAAAGCATTTTGACAGAGGGGCAAACTCAGGGGATATTTACTCGCAGTCCATCCTTTTATCACGCCTACAAAGATGTGTTTGGCGTACATCTCGGAAACCAGGTTGGTGAAGCCTGGAAGTGGCGTCGCCAAACCGCAGCACCAGCTTTCCGAGCCAGTCAATTCACTCAAAAGTTCGATCTCATCCGTGAGGGGTGTCAGCAAGTCATCACACAACTTCAAAGCTCGGCTCAAACAGGCAAAGAGGTTCAAGTTGATCCCTTATTTGTGGACTTGACCATGAATATCATTGCCTACTTTTTCCTAGGTGTTACCTTTGATAAAACCTCAAACTTTCCAGGGGAACCCCCCTTCGATGCCAAGCGCCTGTATGCAGCTCTTGCAGTCCTCGAAAAACATGTACTTTTGCAGACCGCAGGTCGCAGTCGATGGTTTAAGTTTCTCCCTACCTCAGAAGGCCGAGAATACCGACAGGCTCAAGATTATTTACAACAGAATTTAAAAGCTCGGGTCGCGATGGCGTTGCAAGTGGCCAGGGCTTCTGAGGCCCAATCCCCATCAGTCAGTTCGTCATTTCGGGATTCGATGTTGGTTCAATTTGCTAAAAACCCCCAGCATGACCAAGACTCCCTGATGGCCGAGACCCGAGCCTTGATCTTTGCAGGTCATGACACTACGGCTCATACCATGTCCTTTGCAGTCGGCGAATTGGGGCTTAATCCTGGAGTCTTTCAGGCCGCACAACAGGTTGTGGATGAAGCCTGGGAGAAGGAAGGGGAGCTAAATCTTTCTACTTTGAAACATTTAGACTATATAGAAGCTGTGGTCAAGGAAACATTACGACTCCATCCAGTGGCCACCGGAATCCCCCTAGTCACGACCCAAGAGACAGAATTGGATGGGGTCAAGATGCCAAAAAATGTAGGCGTCGAACCTTTTTTCTGGGCTGCGGGACAGGATCCTGAGATGTTTCCAAAACCGGAAGAATTTCGTCCAGAACGATGGCTGCAAAAGGAAAGTGACCAACAGCCACTCCCCCTCCTGTTTGGATTTTCCCGAGGATCTCATTTTTGTTTAGGCGCATCTCTAGCACTTTTAGAAGCAACGGTGATGTTGTCTTTACTCCTCCGTCATTTTAACTGGGAACTCGTAAATGGCCGAGATTCTCTAGAAGATGTTAATCAGTATTTGACAGTATTTCCCCGCGATCGCATGCCGATTCGTTTTGTTTCGAGAACTAAATCCATAGCTTAGACTTGTTAGTCTTGAATGCTCAGCTCTAGTCGCTCTGCGAATCTGAGTTTAGCAGAGCGAGCACGAGGATTATGCTGGATTTCTTCAGCTTCTGCTACAGTTGGCTTTTTGGTTACCACTCGCAATAGTGAGCAATTCGTTGACAACTCCCGGAATTTGTGCTTAACAATCCGGTCTTCCAAGCTGTGAAAACTGATAATTCCAAGTCTTCCTCCTGGTTTCAGCCAATGGGGGGCAATGTCGAGAAAGGTTTCGAGGCTCTCAAGTTCCTGGTTGACCACAATCCGTAGGGCTTGAAACACCCGAGTCGCTGGGTGAATTCTGCCATAGCGGTATTTAGGGGGAACACAAGATGCGATCGCATTGGCTAATTCAGTGGTTGTCTGAAACGGACGCTTCTCTACAATCCGGCGTGCCATCCGCCGGGATAACCGTTCTTCCCCATACTTATAAAAAACATCCGCTAGCCGTACTTCACTCCAATTATTAATAATATCCTTTGCCGTCAGAGACTGGCTCTGGTCCATCCGCATATCTAACTGAGCAGCATGGCGAAAACTAAAGCCTCGCTCTGGTAAATCTAGCTGAGCTGAACTGACGCCTAAATCCGCGATAATACCATCAAATACCCTATCATTAGCCTGATATTCTGCAAAATTTCCATGCCAGAAGTGAAGTCGTCCGCCATAACTGGCTAACCTGGTCTTGGCGGCTGCGATCGCATTAGCATCCCGGTCAATAGCTGTAACCTCCACATCCGGTGCTGCTGCTAAAATTAACTTAGTGTGTCCACCACCACCCACAGTTGCATCCAAGTAATGACCACCAGGGCAGATAGCTAGTCCCTCAATTAATTCCTGACTCAATACGGACACATGGAAAAAGGGTGTTGTATTGGCCTGTAATGGTTCAGTTTCCATGTGATTCAAGAAATCCTAAGTAAGTCCTGAGGAGATTAGACCTTCTGCTGTTAATCAGACCAGATTGTCCGGGCACTCTATAACTGTAACCTATTAACTGTAACCTCTCTAGTTGTAAACAGTCACAAGTCTTACTCAGCACTATAGTGAAAGGAGGTTTTCGTAAAAACTATAGCCTTGATCATACTTATGAGCTATATTGACTCAATTTAGAATTGCTATAGTAGCTAAAGACTAATCATAAAACTACCCCTGTGGGTACTGTCAAGCCATTACAGAAGCATCAGACTAGATTTGTCAGTCAAGCAGTAAATTTGCAGTCAACTAAGGAAAATCTGATGAATTCCAAAGAACAAAAATCTAAAGACTTTGAGCTTCGAGAACGAGAACTACAGCAACGGGAGCGAGACCTTCGACTCCGGGAAATCGAAACGGAAATTTATAAAGAAGAACAACAATTTCATCAAACCCAGAAGCATCAAAAAACTGAAGGTAAACTAAAAAAGTGGGGCAGAAAGCTAGCTAGATTTGGAAAATTCTTGGCCGTTGTCATTGCTGTTGTTATAACCATTAGAATTGCTTATTGGCTTGCTATCGTCATGATCGTTGGAGGACTTGCCTGGTTAGGATACGAAATTTTCTGGAAAGATGATGATTGAATAAACAAAACAAAAGGCAATAAGGTAAAAATTATAAATTACCAGTAAAGACATAATAAATTCACATTAAATAATTAAAGGGTGCCATGATAAATAGTTGGTTAATCATATATAAACCCTAACTATATTAGGAAACTTTAATAACACAAAAAACTACATTTTTTTCCTACTAATCCCTAATCCCTGTTCCCTGTTCCCTACTCCCTACTCCCTACTCCCTACTCCCTACTCCCTACTCCCTACTCCCTACTCCCTGTTCCCTACTCCCTACTCCCTGTTCCCTGTTCCCTGTTCCCTGTTCCCTATTCCCTATTCCCTGTTCCCTTTAAAACCATTAATTAGCTAATACCAAACTAAAGATGAGTACTAAAATGGAAACCACAAATTTTCTCCATGATCTCGATCGCGTTGCCAGAGTTCGTGCTGAAATCGCCACTAATTTAAATCAAATCAAGAACACTCTTGAGCAATCGGAATCCGCAGGGGAGAATAATTCCGGTAAATTAGGCTTAGATAGAGATATTGAAGATATCTATAAAGTCAGTAAAAATTTACAGCAGGGGCGATTCCGACTACTAGTTTTAGGGGATATGAAGCGGGGAAAAAGTACATTTCTCAATGCTTTAATTGGTGAGAACTTACTGCCCAGTGATGTCAATCCTTGTACAGCTTTGCTGACGGTTTTACGCTATGGTGCTCAAAAGAAAGTTACAGTGTACTTTAATGATGAGACACTACCCGAAGAAATTGATTTAGAAAATTTTAAGCAGCGCTATACCATCGACCCAGACCAAGCGAAGCGACTAGAACAAGAGCAAAAGCTAGCTTTTCCTAATGTTAGTCATGCCGTGGTGGAGTATCCCTTACCGTTGCTAGAAAAAGGGATTGAAATTGTAGATAGTCCAGGACTAAATGATACGGAAGCACGCAATCAGTTATCCCTCAGTTACATTAATAATTGTCACGCTATCCTGTTTGTACTCAAAGCAACTCAGCCCTGTACTCTAGAAGAACGTCGTTATATCGAAAATTATCTTAAAGGTCGGGGATTAACAGTTTTCTTTTTAATTAATGCTTGGGATGAGATTCGTAAGGGATTGATTGACCCAGAAGACTCGGAAGAACTAGCAGCAGCTGAGGAAAAACTCCGTCAAGTCTTCCAAGCTAACCTGATGGATTATTTTCAGGTAGAGGCACAGACTTATGAGAAACGAGTCTTTGAAATTTCTTCATTGATGGCATTGCGTCGGCGGGTTAAAAATTCCGAGGATTCTCTTGAAGGAACGGGATTTCCTGAATTGATGGCAGCACTTAATTCATTTTTAACCAAAGAACGTGCGATCGCAGAAATGCGCCAAGCTAAAATCCTAGCTCAGCAAGTCTATAACCATGTCCATGAAGCAATTGAACGGCGGATTCCATTGTTGGATCAGGATGTTAATCAGTTGAAACAGCAGATTAACGAAGTCGCACCGGAATTTGAGAAACTGACCGAAATTCGTGATCAATTTCAGGAAGAAATCCGAATTACCCGTAACCGTACAGCAAAAGCTGTAGCTAATTCCTTTCGGGACTATATTTTGAATTTAGGTAATACCTTTGAATCAGACTTTGTCCGCTATCAGCCAGATTTAGGCTTTCTGGATTTCCTGCGACAGGGGAAACGGGATGAGTTTAATGCAGCATTTAAGCGAGCCTTTGAACGGTACATGAACGAAAAGATTTCGGATTGGGAAGTCACCGCTGAGCAAAAAATAAGTCAAGCCTTTTTAGAACTAGCTAGGAGTGCCGCTAATTATGGTGCAATCTATGGTAAGATAGCCGATACCATGACTGAAAAGTTAATTGGTAAAAAAGTTTACCCCAATACCACTATGGATTCAGCAGAAACTTCACCAACCTGGGCCAGTTGGGCGATGGGATTTTTATCCTTGGCTTCAGGTAATGTTGCTGGTGTGTTTCTAGCTGGTGCTGGGTTTGATTGGACAAATATTCTGGTCAATTGGTTTGCGGTCTTGGGAATTAGTGGCTTTTTATTGATTTTTACAACAACATTTATAGGACCAATAGGTGTGGCTCTGATGGGTCTAGGGGTTGGCGCTTTCCAAGCCGATCAAGCTCGCAAGGAATTAATTCAAGCTACTAAGAAAGAGTTGGTAAACTATTTGCCTCAGTTGGCTGAGGAGCAATGGCAACCAATTCATGATGCGGTCAACGAGTGTTTTGATGATTATGAACGGCAGGTGATTAAACGATTAAATGATGACATTAAATCCCGGAAGGATGAGTTGGATAATTTGGTAGAGCAAAAAGAGTCTAATCAAGTCAATCGCGAGACTGAGTTAAAGCGTCTGAGAAGTTTGGATGCTGAGGTTTTGTCTAAAGTTAATGGTATTGAATCCGTTTATGGCTACTTGCTAGCAGCTCCAATGTAACGATTCAAGCGCACCGAGGGAGTAGGAGCATATCACCTTTATAATTAGGTATATAGATCCCCCCTAACCCCCCTTAAAAAAGGGGGGAATTAGAGTCAAAAGTCCCCCTTATTAAGGGGGATTTAGGGGGATCTAAATCAGGGATTAAAAAAACTTACATGCTCCCCTAGGGAGTAGGGAGTAGAGAGTGTTGAAACCATTAATTAGCTAAACTAAAAGTATAGCATTTCTAAATAGATAATGAAGCTAATTTAGCATAACACCAAAAACTCCTCCGATATCTTGAGTACTATTCCCTATTCCCTATTCCCTGTTCCCTGTTCCCTTTGTCTATCAACCCTATCTTTACATCTCCAATAGAAATACTATAGCGTTTGTATTTGAGATGTAAACCTAGAAGGTCTTTTTTTATTGTCCAATAAAACTCCGGATATCTTGCCCCTATTGCCTATTGCCTATTGCCTATTGCCTTTTTTTACAATACGTGTGTTAACAACCTAAATACAAACGCTATATAACTATGAGTGCTAAAATCGAAACCACAAATTTTCTCAATGATCTCGATCGAGTTGCCACGGTGCGTGGTGAAATAGCTGGTTACTTGAGTCACATCAGTGCCATACTGGAACAATCGGAATCCGCAGGGGAGAATAATTCCGGTAAATTAGGTTTGGATAGAGATATTGAAGATATTTCTAAAGCTAGTAAAAATTTATACCAGGGGCGATTCCGACTACTAGTATTAGGGGATATGAAGCGGGGAAAAAGTACATTTCTCAATGCTTTAATTGGTGAGAATTTACTCCCCAGTGATGTCAATCCTTGTACAGCGTTGCTGACAGTTTTACGCTATGGTGCTCAAAAGAAGGTGACAGTGTACTTTAATGATGACACAGCACCAGAAGAAATTGATTTTAAATCCTTTAAGCATCGCTATACCATCGACCCAGCTGAAGCAAAGCGACTGGAACAACAGAAGAAGCTAGCGTTTCCGAATGTTAGTCATGCCGTGGTGGAGTATCCCTTACCATTGCTAGAAAAAGGGATTGAAATTGTAGATAGTCCAGGACTGAATGATACGGAAGCGCGCAATGAGTTATCCCTCGGTTACATTAATAATTGTCACGCTATCCTGTTTGTGCTCAGAGCAACTCAACCCTGTACTTTAGGGGAACGTCGTTATCTAGAAAATTATCTAAAAGACCGGGGATTAACGGTTTTCTTTCTAATTAATGCTTGGGACCAGATTCGGGAAAGTTTGATTGACCCCGATGATACAGAAGAATTACAAGAAGCTGAAGATAGACTGCGGCGAGTATTTCAGGCTAACTTGGCAGACTATTGTCAGGTAGATGGCTATGATATCTATGATGAACGAGTGTTTGAAATTTCAGCAATTAATGCCCTGCGCAAGCGAGTTAAAAATCCAGATGTGTCTCTTGATGGCACAGGGTTTCCAGAGTTTATGGGAGCACTCAATACATTTTTAACTAAGGAACGAGCCATTTCTGAATTACGACAAGCGAGAACCTTAGCCCGTCAAGGCAGTAACCATGTTCATGAAGCTATTGAACGTCGCATCCCCTTGCTAGAGCAAGATTTAAATGAATTGAAGGAACGGATTAATTCCGTTGAACCAGAATTTAATAAACTCAAGGATATTGGTGAGCAATTCAAGGATGAAATTAAAACGGTTCGTGATAATAAAGCGAAAGCGATCGCAGATTCCTTTCGTACCTATGTTTTCAATTTAGGCAATACCTTTGAGTCGGATTTTTTACACTATCAACCTGAACTCCGATTTATGGATTTCTTGAGTACAGGCAAACGAGAAGCCTTTGAATCCGAGTTGAGACAGGCATTTGAACGGTATATTAATGATAAATTGTCAGAGTGGAGTAAGACGGCTGAAAAAGAGATGGATGCTGCCTTTGAACAGCTATCTCACAGTGCGGTAACCTACGGTGCTTCCTATACTAAAGTAACGGATAAAATTAATCAAAAGTTAACCGGACAAACCGTAAGACCTGTCAGCAGCTACACCACAGAAGATAACGCTCCCGCTTGGGCAAAATGGGCAGCAGGATTATTTTCCTTAGCTAGGGGTAATATAGCAGGAGTTGCCATGGCTGGAGCTGGTTTCGATTGGAAAAATATTGTGCTGAATTTCATCACAGTTATGGCAATTGGTGGCATCATTAGCTCTATTCCTGGGATTTTTCTCGGACCAGTGCATCTAGCCTTGTTAGGATTAGGAGTTGGAGTCGTGCAAGCCGATCAAGCTCGTAAGGAATTGGTGAAAGCAGCTAGAAAAGAGTTGGTGAAATATTTGCCTGAGGTAGCACAAGAGCAATGGCAACCAATTTATGATGCTATCAAAGAATGTTTTGATGTGTATGAGCAGGAAGTAACTGAGCGGATGGATGATGATATTAAAGCTCGCAAAGCGGAATTAGATAATTTAATGAAACAAAAAGAATCTCATGAAATTAATCGGGAGCAAGAATTAGCTCGCTTGAAACAGTTAGAGGCTGATGTAGCCTCCCAAGCCCAGAAGGTTGAGACCGCTTATCAGAATTTTGTGAATGCGATCGCTTAACCTTCTAGTAAGCATTCAGCTATCAGCGGTCAGCGGTCAGCCGTCAGTGGTCAGTGGTCAGCCGTTGGCCTTTGGCATTTCAAGTAGCGCTAATCGCTGTTCGCTTACAATGCGATCGCTTAACGTGATACTATCGATTACCCAAGAGTAATAATTAGTCTTGGGTAATCGATAATAGAAGCAAAAACCATAACAACTACTATCCTATATTTAGTGCAGTATTTAGCATCTTGATTTACGGAAGAGCTGAACCGCTATATAATTAATATTGTATACTTATATAGTAATCCTTGCCCAGTGGCAGTTGAACAACCAGACAAAGAATTCGAGGATTGGGCTAAACAATGTAAACTTGGTAATCTCAACTCACCTATAACTGGCCAGCTTTACAAAAATCGCTCTCTCACTGTCCAAGAGTATATTGCTAGATTCCGAAGAGCTAATATTAACCAAGTTCTTCCTGACGAAGCAAAAACCATGACAGTTGAAGAAGCTCTTAAAGCTGGAAGAGTAGCAGGGATAAACATTCGCAAGCTACTGACAGATAACAGAGAAAAATTTAAGAAATGAGGTAACCTGATGACTTTGAGAACTGATCCAAAGGATGATATTACCGAAACTCTTAGGCAAATGATTGGGGATATCATCCCAACAGCCTATGAAACCAATCGTGCTGAAGCCTGTCTATCTACTTTATCTTTCCAAAGCATAAATTATCCAGAAAGACACATTTGGATTGACACAGATGGTGATGGAATAGCAATTGATTTAGAAGACTGGCAGGATGAAAGGGAATGGGATAACGCTGTTGCTCGCATTACAGTCGAGGCTACAGCAGAAGTCGTAGATATCGTCAAAACCTGGCTTTCTGGAGAGAAATTGGACAACTATTCTAATCTTAATAAAGACTATAAAAGAGTTAATAAAATAGCCACTATCTCCAATTAATAAGCATGATCAAATGCGCAAAGCATGAATTACCTGCCGTTTCAATTCCACAAATTCCAACGTTAGCTTTGTATCCAGAGTACGAACAGCCGGTAAGTCAATCATAATCGTATCCCGGATACAACCGGGATGAGCTCCCATCACATAGATACCCTGGGATAAGAACACCGCTTCTTCTACATCATGGGTAATCATCAAAACAGTAATATGGGTCTTCTCCCAAAGTCGAAGGAAGAATTCCTGCAATTCCTCCTTAGTTTGGGCATCTAAGGCTCCAAAGGGCTCATCCATCAACAGCACTTCCGGTTCATTAGCCAACGCTCGTGCGATCGCAACCCGTTGTTTCATCCCCCCTGACAGCTGTTTGGGGTAGGCATTAGCAAAGCGGCTTAGACCGATTACATCCAAATAGTAAGCAATCCGTTCTTGGGATTCCCCCTTAGGCAATCGTTGTAACCTCAGACCAAAGCCGATATTATCAGCAATGGTTAGCCAGGGAAATAGGGTATAGTTCTGAAAGACCATGCCCCGATCCCGACCAGGACCTAAAACCACCTCACCATCTACCTTTACATGTCCTTTAGAAGGAGGAATTAGTCCAGCGATAATGTTGAGCAAGGTTGATTTGCCGCAGCCAGACGGTCCAACTATACAGACAAATTCATTGGCTTCAAGATCGAGATTGATATCCTTTAGCACTACCAATTCTTCCCGTCGGTGGCGAAAACTTTTGGAAATATCACACACCTGTAGCTTAGGCAAATTGTGATTATTGGTCATTTTTAAAGGGTGCATCTCATCTAGTACTTTTTAATTGGGTAAGGTACAAATTATTGTATTTTAGGGAGCAGGGAGCAGGGAGCAGGGAGCAGGGAGCAGGGAGCAGGGAGCAGGGAGCAGGGAGCAGGTAAGAGGGAAAAAATCCTCTGTACCTGATAGTTATGAAAAACCCTCTAAACCTTAAACTTATTAAAACTTGGCCAATAGGACACGCTACGCGAACAACATTCAACATTCAACATTCAACATTCAACATTCAACATTCAAGCTGATTCAACCTTATTAAACCGGCAACGTTTAACGTGCAACAAATTGCTCCGACCAAGGAACAGTTAAGCGGAAAAGTAACCTAAACGCAAAATCCAGCATCAACCCAATCAATCCAATCACTAAAATACAAAAGAGCACTTTATCGGTCTCTAGGAATCGTTGAAAATAGATAATCTTGAAACCCAAACCATTTTCAGCAGCAATTAATTCTGCAATCACCAGAAAATTCCAGGCACCAGCAACATTAACCCGCATCGTATCAATAATATTTGGTAGAGTTGCTGGTAGAATCACTCGAAATAATACATCAACCCGATTCGCCCCCAAGGTGTAAGCTACATTCAGCATTTCATCAGGGATAAACTTGACAGCATCAGCAATCATTATCGCGTTGTAGAACACTATTCCCAAGAAAATAATTATGATCTTTGCGGTTTCCCCTAACCCTGCCCACAGAACAATTAGAGGCATAAACGCTGCCACTGGCATATAGCGTACAATACCGACAATCGTACCAAACAGGCTCTCCATGCTGTAAAATGTCCCCATGGCAATGCCAATGGGAATACCAACCACTGCCGCAAACAGAAAACCAACTAGCACACGGGTAAAACTGGCGATAATATCAGTCAGTAACTCCTCTTCTGTCAACATCTTCCAGCCAGCTTTCAGGACAACCATCGGACTTGGCAAGAATCTTGGGTCTACTAATTCTTGATAGCTTAGGAAGATCCAAACTAGCAGGGGTACGACTAAAGCAATGATGGTGAGCAGGACACTGAGCCAGCCAGGAAAGCCCTGACGGATACTCCAAAATACAGATGGTCGTAGATAACGTTTGCGGGGAGAAGATAGAGGTTGTGGCACAGGGGTCTTAACTGACAGCAGATTTACTTAATGTTTCTCTAAAATGTTTCTAAAGCGGCTTTAACAAATTTGGGTTCCAGGAATTGCTCCATATCAGGAATAGTATCAATCTTGCCTTGCTTTGCCAAAAACCTCGCCACATCCATCAAGGGCTCCAGTAAGTAGGAATCACTCTGCTTATTTCCTAGCATCTCCAGATTGGCACGAGCGTCTGGGAGACTAATCCCTTTTAGATCAGCAGCTAGGGCATCCGGCTCAATTTTCAACTCCTTAGCTGCGATCGCTAACCCTTCCGATGGATGTTGATTGAGAAAGGCTAGTCCTTTGAAAACCCCTTTGACAAAGGCTTCCAGCGCCTCTGGGTTGGCTTCGATATACTCAGTGGCAAACAGATAAACATCCGTAATCGCTGTTGGTATTTGGGACGAGTCATAGATAATGCGTCCATCAGGTTGAGCCAAGTTAGCCTGTTTTAGGAATGGTGCATAGGTAACAGCAATGTCCACATTCCCCACCTGGTAAGCTGCTGCTGCTCCCGCTGGATCCACATTCACCAAGGTAACATCAGCTTCACTCAACCCAACTGCTGTGAGTACTTTTAGTAGAAAGAAATGGCTAACTGCCCCTTTTTCAACCGCAATCTTCTTGCCCTTAAAGTCCTTAATGCTACTAATACTGTTGCGGGCTAAGATGCCATCCCCACCAACGGAGTTATCCTCTACCAAAACGATGCGATAGTCTTTGCCCTTAGTTGCCAATAAGACTGCTTCAGAGGTTACAGGAGCAATAGCATCCAGTTTTCCTGCTAAAAAGGCAGAGATATAATCCGGATTATACCCAAAGGTTTTCAGGTCAACCCTTAGCCCCATTTCTTCAAAGAAGCCTTTTTTGAGCGCAATCAAAAGAGGAGTCAAACCAATCCAAGTGGTCACCCCTAGAGAGAAAGACATCGATGGGCTAGGCTTAGAATCACCCAAGTCATTGTCAGAAGATGCTTGCTGTAAGGGAGTACATGCCTCCAGGATAAGGGTGCTGGATGCGAAGATTAGCCATTGCAGAGTTTGACGCCTTGACCACAACTTTAGTCTTTGTAGAACCATATCATCTTCCGTTATATCCGTTACATGGGTTAACCCATCCGTTTCCAGTTAACTTTTCCCTGAAGACGGTATATAAAATAACATTTTGTTAGTTTTTTGGGGTGATGGGTTGCACCCCTCATTATTTGTGCTATATTTAGATCAGTAGATGCACCCTGATGATTAAGAGAGCCGCAGTAGTGACTCTCTTCTTTTTTTTTAGGCTTAGAGGGGAAGAGTGGGAAGAAGCAGACCAGAGGAAAGAAATTTGGTGTGTGCCTTACCAGAATTTGGGTAGGGCTATGCATTGGCTTAAGTTGACTATTACTAGTCAACAGTTAACAGTCAAAAGTAAATAGTCAACACTTTGAGTAATTTCTGCTAGATCTTAATTGACTACAAGCTCAAAAAAATCCCCAAAAATACGGTTTTAGCAACTAGAGATGATCCAGGAAGATAAAGCAGGGGACTTTTAAACCTTCTCAAACTACCATCCGATTTGATTCGTCAAATAAATTTTTCCTGTTAGCATCATGCTCGTGCAGGCAAAATTCCTGTCCTAAGGTTTACAACTATAGCAAGTTTTATCAAGGTATTTACAAGTACTTTAGGTTAGTAAGTTAGTCTAAAAAATCTGATTAAAAATATATTAAACTTATTATCTATACCTAAAAAACTTTAAAAAAAGTAACGTAATTTTAACAAAAATTAACTATTTAAAATTAACAGTATAAACTAAGTAACTTAACTATGATGAATACTGAACAAAACCATGCTCCTATAATCCTGGTCGCAGATGATGATATCCCAACCCGGACAATGCTGTGTAAACTTATGGAAAATGAGGGATATAACGTCGAAGATGTAGGAGATGGCGAGCAGTGTCTGGCAGCTTATACTGAGCTAAAACCGGATATAGTATTGCTGGATGCTATGATGCCAGTGATGGATGGGTTTATGTGTTGCTCCCAAATGCAAAAGCTACTTAAAAATGAATCAACACCAGTATTAATGATTACTGGACTTAATGACCAAGCTTCCGTTGATTGGGCATTTCAAGTCGGAGCAACGGATTATATAACTAAACCCATCCAACCATCAGTGCTAAGGCAGCGTGTCCGTCGTCTGATCGAAGCTAATCGAGCCGAAAAAACCTTACGGGAGAGGGAGAAACAATATCGTTCTGTCGTAGAAAGTGTTAAAGAAGTGTTTTTTCAAATCGATGCCACTGGACACTGGATATTTCTCAATTCCGCCTGGACTACTTTCACTGGCTTTACTGTAGAAGAAAGTCTAGGTAAAAATTGTCTAAAATTTATTGATCCTGATGATCAGGAACGTTATCAACAATTTTGGGAGTCTCTAGTCAACGGTGAAAAGGATTCCTTTAAACATGAAATAAGATATGTTACCAAAACAGGGAAGTGCAGCTGGGGGGAGATTAATATTCAGTCAAGCTTGATAATTGATGGTGTAGTTACCGGTTTTTCTGGTATGCTACAAGACACCACTGAACTTAGAAAAGCTCAAGCTTTAGAAAAAGAGAAAATAAAATTGGAAGCGGATATCCAAGAACGAGAACGTCGCTCAGAAATCATTCGCAAATCTCTAGAGCAGGAAAAAGAACTGAGTGAACTTAAATCTCGGGTTATTAGTACGATATCTCATGAGTTTCGTACTCCACTGACGATGATTCAATCCTCTACTGAATTACTAGCTAAGTACAGTGAGAAACTGTCAGACGATAAAAAACTGAAACATTTTAAACAAATTGGATGGGCGGTTGAACACATGAACCAACTCCTGAGCAATGTGATATTCCTAGATAAAACTGAATCAGGGGAACTTGATTGTCATCCTGAATACTTGAATCTAGAGAAACTATGCAAAAAAATTATTACTAATTTACAGGTTACTTTAACTAGTGACTATAAAATTAATTTTTCTAATCATAGTAATTCTAGTCAAGTTAATTTAGATGAACAGCTAGTTGGACAAATTTTGACTAATATACTATCTAATGCAGTTAAATATTCTCCCCAAGGAGGCATCATTAAATTTGACGTATTTTGTCAGCCAGAAGAAGCTATTTTAACTATTCGGGATTCAGGGATTGGTATTCCAGCAAAAGAAAAGCAACGAGTATTTGACTCTTTCTATCGAGCCACTAATGTTGGTGCTATAAAAGGAACAGGATTAGGTTTGGCTATTGCTAAAAAATGTGTTGAATTGCATCGGGGTAAGATTAACCTGGACAGCGAAGTTGGCGTGGGAACAAAGTTTCAAGTAGTCTTACCATATTTGGAGTAATTATTGTAGCAGTTTTTAATTGGGTGAGATTGTTTAGTAAGGGGAACAGGGAACAGGGAACAGGGAATAGGGAATAGGGAGTCGGGAGTCGGGAGTCGGGAGTCGGGAGTCGGGAGTCGGGAGTCGGGGTTGCGGAAAATGAACAAAATTACAACAATCCCCGACTTGTGAACAAGCCGGGAAAGCATAGTATACCAATCCTAAATGAATTGTGAGAATTTTTGTTCTCTTTTCCCTACTCCCGTCTTGATGCAGTCGCTCATGGGGGAAACCACGGCAATAGCGAGTGGGGGAGACCCCCAAGACCGCACTGGCTCCCCAAGACCGCGCTGCATCGCTACTCCCTACTCCCTGTTCCCTGTTCCCTTTGGTATAGGTATTGGCATTTGGATGGGGAAAATCGTCCTCGCTTCAGCTCGGGTGAAATATGGGGCTAAACAGGTCTTGCCCTTGAAAAAAATCCCTCAACCATGAGGGTTGTAGCTGACGGGTTTACCTGCTGAAGTCCGTCATTTTTTTTTATCGGGCTTTCAGCAGGTATGAGGACTTAGGATTTGACAAATTGACGGTAATGTGATTAGCGCTCAAATTGTTGCAACAATCTTATGGGAGATTGAGTAGGAACGGGAATGTAGGGTTTGAGATGAGGTTTATGAGGTTTGATATGAGGTTTATGAGGTTTTATATGAACTTTATGAGGTTTGAGATGAGTAGTATGAGGTTTGAGATAAGTAGTATGAGGTTTTATATGAGCTTTTATATGAGCTTTTATGAGGTTTGAGATAAGTAGTATGAGGTTTGAGATAAGTAGTATGAGGTTTTATATGAGCTTTTATATGAGCTTTTATATGAGTTTTATGAGATTCAAAACTGTGAAAAATCCTAAGATAGTTATCTGTAGGGGAACCAAAGAATGTAATCACTTCTTTTTTCCTACAATCCCTTTGTAAACAGTCAATCTCACAGGAGTTAGTTATGGCAACTTTTAAATCTGTTTCTGGTGATGACCACGAGCATATCTACGGTGGTGTTGATCAAAACGGCAAAATGTGGGGTGAAGGCTTCACTGTTACAAAAGGTGATCCAGGGTGTTACACAATAACATTTAATCCTGATAAACAATTTCGCGAAAAGCCTGGAGTAGTCGCTTCAGTTTATGTGGATGAGAATAATACATATAGCGTGCCTAACCTGTCTGTTTCAGTATCTAATGTTTCAGTGTCTAGTTTTGACTGCTACACTACTAATGAAGACGGGGATTTAAAACGTGCTCCTTTCACCTTTATTGCTTTTGGTGAAAAAAAGAAGTAAACTGACTAGGAGAAATAGCGGTTATAGCCCTTGTTTAGCAAGGGATACAGCAGAGGAATAAAAAAAAAGATAGGTCAAATATAGTAACTCTGACCTATCTACCAAAAATGATAGCTAAAACATACCAGGAAATTATACAAAATCAGCTGTATCACAGCAGGTATTTGTTGGTGACCTTAGTCGTTGCGAGCCTAAAACTACTCAGACAGGTCAAACTATAAGTGTTAGAGGTTGTCTGAGAAGTCTCATTTGCTACATCCAAGCCCCCGTGGGTCCCCCAATTCTGGGGGACTTTTACAAGCAAATTGACTCTTGTTCCCCCCAAAGTTGGGGGGTTAGGGGGGCAAAATTCAGTATAAAAAACTTTTCAGATATCCTCTTAGCTCAAGCGCTACCGTTGCCTATTTTGTTTGAGAGTAGTCCCCCTGTCATAGCATGAATAGCAAGTGTACAGAAACTTACTCTGAGGCTGAAACTCAATCACTGTAAGCGTCTCAAAATCGTTTTTTTAAAACGATCACGCTTATCAATTTAACTAATGGTTAATTTGTACAGTAATTGGAAGGTTTCAAGGGTTTGACAGGTCTAATTCTCAGAGGGTTTAATTGGTACGCTGATTTTATTTCTCTTCCATAGCGATTGATCTTCATAGAAATGATCCAAGGATGTGATTTGAAGAATCACATCCTTGAATCATTTTTATAGAATTAGTCGTTAAAACAACGAGAATCCAGGCGTTGCGTCAGTCAAGTAATGAATAGGAGATTAGTGGGCATCCTCCCCGCGCGAACATAAGCAGGAAACTGGCAAGATGCCAGTGTCTTGATGCAGTCGCTCATGGGGGGAACCCCCAAGACCGCGCTGCATCGCTTCCACGCAAGATGCCCATTCTACAGGTGCGACCCGTGGCGAATTTAATTCGCCAAGGTCAAGGGCACCTAAAAACTCTTAAAATCATGCCATTATTCAGCAACGCCGAAAATCAGGGCAAGCCCGTCTTATCACGCACCCTACGCCACATTTACTTATAGCGTTTCTAGAATTTATGAGGTACGCTTTTCAACCTCAAAGTCCCCCTTGATAAGCTATCCATTAGGCAAAAGTAGTCGAAACAGTGATAGAGACTAGGATTTAGGCAAGGATTGGGAGAGGAGTGGTGAGAGCCATTATTAAACTAACAGGGATTTCCCAAGACTGCGGTCGCAAAAT